>JACPZN010000095.1 GCA_016195505.1 Nitrospirota bacterium
ATCTGCTGAATAAGGTCCAGGCCATGTCGGGTTCAGTCGACGCACTTCTGGAGTCGGTTCGGGCGACCGCGGCATCTCTGCGTCCTGCGATGCTGGACGATCTCGGACTGGTCCCGGCGTTGGAATGTCTCTCGACGACGTTCCAGCTTCGCACGGGTTCGAGCTGCACGTTAGATGTGGCACCGGCGTTGTCATCCATCGCACTGCCCCCGGAAGCGTCTACCGCATTATTCCGAATCGCGCAGGAATTGTTGACGAATGTGATGCGACACGCCGGCGCTTCGCAGGTACGCATACGGCTGTACGAGGGCGACGACAGCGTGACGTTAGAAGTGGCTGATAATGGCAAGGGTATCGACCGCGAGAGGATGACCACGCCTGCCTCCTTTGGACTTCGAGGAATTCAGGAACGAGCCTCTCTCCTGGGCGGCCACTTTCATATCGTTGGAACGTCCGGGGTCGGGACCACGGCCTGTGCCTCAGTGCGGGTCGCGGAGTGCTTCGTCCCATGATTGAAACGCAGTTGGTCAAAATTCTTGTCATCGACGATCACGAGGTTGTGCGTCGAGGCG
The DNA here is from genome assembly GCA_016195505.1 of Nitrospirota bacterium. Taxonomy (GTDB): domain Bacteria; phylum Nitrospirota; class Nitrospiria; order Nitrospirales; family Nitrospiraceae; genus Nitrospira_D. The sequence continues at coordinate 573 of JACPZN010000095.1, forward strand.
TGAAACAGATTCTTGAAGAGAATTTCCTGTACGTCGAGGTCGGGGAAGCCGATACCGGTCAGAAGGGGATTGCCGCGGTGCGGCAGGAACCTTGGGATCTGGCCATCGTGGATATCAGTCTTCCCGATCAGAATGGGTTGGAACTTTTGTGTGAGTTACACAGCACAGTGCCCCAACTCCCTCTGATCGTATTGAGCCTGCACCCCGAGGAGCAATATGCCATTCGCGCATTCCGTGCCGGCGTGATGGCCTATCTCACCAAACACACTGCGCCAGAAGAGCTGGCCAAAGCCGTCAAGCAGGTCCTGAACGGCCGGATGTATGTGACCGCTTCCCTCGCAGAGCAGATGGCCGGCAGCCTGAGCAAGAGTCCGACTGGCCCGGAACATCACACATTGTCTGAGCGAGAGTTCGAGGTCCTTGTCTTGTTAGCCAGGGGTCAATCCGTCAAACACATCGCACAGTCTCTCATGCTCAGCATCAAGACCGTCAGTACCTATCGAGCCCGTCTTCTGGACAAGCTGCAACTTTCGACGACAGCGGAATTGATTCGCTATGCCCTCGACCATCATTTGGTTGAATAAGTGCCATGATGAGTCACTCGTGCAGGAATAGTCTGTAGTGCACTGAAATAATAGACGTCGACCGGAACCATTTGTCTCTACGTGAGGATTAGTCCGGCGTCGGACTCCGCTTACAGTGCGTGTCTGTTCAGCTGATTGTTTTTTCCTTTGATCGATTCTAAACACTATGGACGACTCGAAAGCCGGTCAACCCTGGGGGAACCATCTGATGACCATCGTCCTCGCCGACGCGGATGCCCACTTTCGCCACAGACTCAAGAAGCGCCTTGAGAAAATTACCGCTGTGAACGTCGTGGGAGAATCGTCGGACTTGGAAGAAACCACCGCGATGATTCTGAACCGCAAACCGGATATCGCAATCCTAAACTCCTCGCTCCGAGACGGCTGCGGCGCCGAAGTTCTCCGACACATCAAGCGACTGATGGTCCCGCCGACCATAATCGTCGTCACGGACGACCTCTCGCATGACAATAAGAAAGACTGCTCTCTCGCCGGGGCCGATTTCTTTTTTGACAAGGACACGGAGGATCACAAGATAATCCATACCGTTCGCCTTCTTTGTGTACCGCATAGCCAGATTGAAGTGTTGGACTCTCCCATTGCCACGCGCAATGATTGAATACCGCTCGTCCGTAATCGCCGCTACCGCTCTCGTGAACTCAGCGCCGTTATTCGAATTGACAGGTCGCTCCTTCGCCGACTAGGATAACGCGCCGTGAGCCATTCCGATCCTTCAGAACCCGCCGCAGCGACCCCCCACTTTGCCGGTAGCCGTATTGAGCACCTGTTTGAAACCGTCGTGTTCGCCAGTCGCTGGATTCAAGCCCCCCTCTATGGCGGCCTCATCGTGGCCGAGCTGCTCTACGCGTACAAGTTTCTCGTCGAATTGTGGGAGATGATCAGCCACATCCATCAGCAACAAGAGACCGTTTTCATGCTGGGGGTCCTGGGATTAATCGATGTCACCATGGTGGCGAATTTGCTCACGATGGTGATTATCGGCGGCTATGCCACCTTCGTGAGCAAATTGGATTTAGAGGGCCATCCCGATCGGCCGGACTGGCTGACCCACATTGACCCCGGTACCATCAAGATTAAACTTGCAGCCTCGCTGATCGGTATCTCCAGCATTCACCTTCTCAAATCGTTCGTCGACATCGAGCACGAAGACCCAGAACACATCAAGTGGAAGATCTTTATCCACATGACGTTCCTCGGGTCTGCCATCCTCCTCGCATGGACCGATAAGATTATGCAGAAAGAACGCAAGCACTGATACAAGGTGCCAATGCCCAGGTGTTCAGGCTGAAGGCTGAAGTTGGTTTCTACCCCTAACAGCCTTCAGCCTATGTACCTGCACGAGGCAAGGATGACGC
>JACPZN010000048.1 GCA_016195505.1 Nitrospirota bacterium
AGCACACCGCCGGCTTGCGCCATCGCTTCGATAATCAACACTCCGGGCATGATCGGCCTCCCTGGGAAATGCCCCGGAAAGAACGGCTCATTCACCGTCACATTCTTGATCCCGACGATCCGTCGATTCGGCTCTAGTTCCTTGATCCGATCCACCAACAAAAAAGGATACCGGTGCGGAAGTAGTGCTTGAATTGCTGCCTGCTCCATCACTGCCATCGGCGCTGCCTCCTCTTTGCTACAAGTAATCCACTCGGCTATTTGTTTTGCCGGTCAAATTCTTTGACAACCAAGTCCGTCACATCCAGCGCAGGCTGATTGTAGAGCACGATACGGATGAGCGCCTCATTCCCCTTGTCGAGGATCGCCAAATACCCTTCTTTTTGAGCCACCACCTGCGCGGCATCCGCAATCTTCTTTGAATACTCCGTGACCATTTCGCGCTGTTTCTGCTGGACCTCACGATTGAAATCTTGGAGGCGACGCTGGTAGGCCTCCAGCTTGCTCCGGAACTGCTCTTGTTTCTCTTGCTTGACCGACTCGCTCAGTTTGCCATTCGGATCTTGCAGGGAGGCTTCCAGGTCTTTGAGCTCCAGTTCATCGGCATTGATGATCTTCTGCCTGGTCGTCGAATAGCTTTTGACGTCCTCCAGCGCCAACTTACCGGCCTTGGACTGCTCCATGACCATCTGCTGATCCATGACGCCGACCCTCAGCGGATCACCAGCAAACGCCAACTGTGTCCACACGCCCAACCATACGGCGACACTCAGCATCCTGATCATGCCCATACCTCTCATAACACACCTCCGCTGACGCTACGGATACTCTCGGTTGAACTGCTCGATGACCTGGCCGGAAATGTCGAGGCTGTCCTCATGATAGATGGTCGGACCGCCCTTGCTCGTGTCGACGACAATCTGCAATCCGAGCCGCTTGGCAACCTTGGCGACGACGGCTTCAACTTTATCGCGAAACCCTTCGAGCACTTCCTTCTGCTTTTCTTGGACTTCCCGATTCAGGTCGGTTGCCTTCTGCTGATACTCCTGCATGCGCCTGCGAAACTGCTCTTCCCGCTCCCGCTTTGCCGTTGGACTCAGCACGCTGGCCTGCTTGACGAAGTCTTCTTCCATACGGCGCAATTCTTTTTCGTCCAATTCCATGAGTGCCTGGCGATTTTTCGAAAACGCCTCCAGATTGTCCTTGGCCCTCTTCCCCGCGTTTGTCTCGGCAAAGACGCGCTGCGAGTTGATCACCCCGGTCTTTCCCTCAATCTTGGCCCCAGTTCCTGCGCACCCGCCGAGAACCAACGCAATCACTGCAACGACCGAACACTCTTTCCAGCCGGTCTTTCGCATGCTCTGTCCGTCAATCTTCATATACCGGCCCCTCGCCCTACGCTCCGGCTAGTACAAGGATCCGATCGTAAACTCGAAGACCCCGAATCGTTCACCGGTCTGGGGCGCAAGATTGATTCCGTAGGCTGCTCGCAGGGGGCCGAACGGAGATATCCACCGCCCTTCCAAACCCGCCGTTTTCCTGAGATTGAAGAACGACACCTTCTCCCCCTCTTCGAAGCCTTTTCCATAGTCGAAAAAGATGACCCCGTTCAGCTTCGCCTCGGCCGAGATCGGAAAGATAAAATCGACATTAAAGATAATTTGCTTCGTCGCACCGATCGGGAAGTGGGTTGAGGGCACCGTCGGACCGGCCCGGCCGAAGGAGAACCCCCGCAGGGTGTTAATCCCGCCGACAAAAAACCGTTCAGCCAAAGGAATGTCTCTATCGCCGAGCTTCTCAACCGCCCCATAGCGGGCACGCAGCGCCAATCTCGTATCGAAAATGAGCGGCGTATAATTGATCAGGTCGCCATAATACTTGATAAAGTTATTGGTTCCACCCAAGTAGGGGGTCCCGTAGTCGAATCCACCCCCGATCCGCCAGCCTCTTCTGGGATCGATGTAATAATCTCTGGTATCCCTGAAAAATGTCGTCCGAAACCCGGTTGTCGACTGGGTCCCGAGCTGACGGCACACGAACGGGACGAGATCGGGGCAGATCCCTTCCGCCGGGTCCTTATAGTTCAATATTTCGCCAAACAGGCTGATACTCCCCGAATAATATTCCGACAACCAACGGCCGAATGTAAGAGACGCACCGGTTCTTGTTTCGAAATAGGACAGATAGTTCGTGATGCTTCGGTAGACATCCAACTGCATCGAGGTCAAGGAATCGTTCAGGTAGGGATTGCGGAACGTGATCTGTCCAAGACTCCGCCGCTGGCCTAGCTGTCCTCGGATCCGGCCCATATACCCGTATCCACCCAGGTTTCCTTGCGTGACGTCGGCGATGGCCACCAGCCGATCCAAGGTACTGAATCCGCCGCCGATGCTGAACTGGCCCGTCAGCTTTTCTTTCACACGGACATTCAAGTCGACTTTGTCGGCATCGACCTTTTCCGGCAGAATTTCGACGGTCTCGAAGAAGTTCAAATTGTTCAACCGTTGGAAACTGCGCTTCAGCGAGGCCGTATCGATTACGTCCTGTTCATCTACGCGAATTTCACGGCGAATGACATTATCTCGCGTCTTATTGTTTCCGTAGATGTTGATCTGCCTGATACGCATCATCTCGCCTTCAGTAATATTGAAGATGATGCCGATCGTCCGTTCTTCATTGTTCGGATTGACGTTGGGCACGACATCGGCGAACGAGTAGCCTTTGCTTCCATACATGTCCGTCAAACGGGTGACTTCATCTCGGAGTTTCGCGCGTTGAAAGATTTCCCCTTCACTCATCGTCATCTTGTCTCGAAGCTCGGGTTCTTCAAATACCGTGTACCCTCGAAACCCAATCTCCCCCACGGTGAAGGGCTCTCCTTCAAACACATGGAAGGTCACGATGAACCATTTCTTATCTTCCATCAGTTCGATGGAGGGCAGGCTCACTCGCACATTAAAGTAGCCCTTATTGAGAAGCACCTCCTTGATCCGCTCCACATCGTTCGCCATCTCTTCACGTTTCAAGACGCCGGCATCGGAGATGAACGATGGCAGCTTCAAACGCGTGACGAGACCATACCAGGGCACCCACTCACGCGTCTGGGTTGATTGGAAGATCTCTTCTTTGGTGGCCGCACGCAGTCCCTCGAAGATCACGGTCTTGATACGCGCCTTCTCTCCCTCTTTCACAAAGAAGGTCAGACGTTTGCGCTCTTCATCCAACGTCTGGACCACAGGAATGACTTGCGCGTTATAGTACCCATCATGCAGGTATGCTTGGCGGATATTCTCCGCACTTTCCTTTGCCTGCTGCTGGTCTAGAAACGACTGGCTCCTGATTGTCGTCTTTTCCTTCAGTTTGTCATCGTTCAGGTTTTCGTTTCCGTCGTACACGATCTCCGTAATAAACGGCTTTTCCCGAACAACAAAGACCACGGCTGTCCCACCCGGCACCGATTCTGTTTCAATCTGCACATCCTCGAAGAAACCGGAGTCGTATAAAATCTTCACTTGCCCGCGCACATTCTCAGGCGTGTAAGGATCGCCCGCCTTCAGAGTGAGACGCCCAATGATGGCTGGGAGTTCAATCCTCTTGTTCCCACGGATCTCAATCGACTTCACCTTCGGCCCGGTCGTCTGGGCAACCGCTTCCCCAACACCCAGCAAGACATAGGCCGCCATAATCAGGACGACAAACCAGCGGGGTCTGTGGAGGAACGTCGTGGTCACCGATGGGGGTTCCCATACCAGAATGACAATACAAACGGCATCGCCACGAAGTTCCTTACGTATCCAGAATGCATGAGGCGAACTCATACTGCTCGGCCTGTCCTGACCTGCAGGCAATGTAAGAGACCGCTATTAGAAACGTGGTGATTCACACGGCCTAGGCCGTTAAACGTGAGCGCATCAGCCACAAGTCCGCGCGTGCGAAACTTCTGGATTATATTGAGGTCTCCCTACATTGTAAAGGAGTCGTCCTATTCTTCTTCTGTGCATGATCGACAAATTCTTCTCCTTAAAAATATCTGCGTCCGGGACAGCGGTCGCATCTGCACAAGATCCACTGCAACCAGAATCCGGGGCGGGGACAAGTTCGCCATCGGATGCGTCGGTCTGATCCGGCTTCCAGCCACCTGCCGCAAGGCGTTGAAAGTTTCGCGGACTGAATCCTCGACCCGACTGCTCAACCTCAACTGACAGGAGAACACATCTCCGAAAACCACCTTGGAGCAACCTCCGACCGTCCGATTGTGATGAAACATGGCGGAGCGGATGCTCATACGCACTACATACGAGTTAAGACGCAATGAGTTTGGCCATTTCTTGACATCACCCTACCCATCACATAGTATCCGTTTGATGTCACGACTCACCGTCAGAAAAGCCGTAATCCCAGCCGCAGGGCTTGGAACACGTTTTCTCCCCGCCACGAAAGCTTCTCCAAAAGAAATGCTGCCGTTAGTGGATAAACCGCTCATTCAATATACGGTTGAAGAAGCGGTGGCCTCGGGCATCGAAGATATTATTATCATCACCGGCCGGGGAAAGCGGGCCATCGAAGACCACTTCGATCGCTCCGTGGAGCTCGAAGAAAATCTAAAAGGCACCGGCAAGAGCCAGGTGCTCCATCAGATCCGTCAGATTTCGAACCTCGCGAACTTCTGCTATGTGCGCCAATCGGAGGCCCTGGGCTTGGGACACGCAGTGTTATGCGTACAGCACTTGATAGGCGACGAACCATTCGCCGTCATGCTCGGTGACGAGATCATCGATGCCGCAGTTCCAGCGCTTGCCCAACTGATCCATGTCTATAAGAAACGCCATGGAGCGGTCCTCGGCGTACAAGAGGTTCCCAAGCAAGATGTCAGCCGGTACGGGATTGTGACTCCCAAGCGCCTGGCCCGCGGCCTCCACCGCGTTGCAGATTTGGTGGAGAAGCCGGCTCCTGCCGATGCGCCGTCAACCCTGGCCGTCATCGGTCGGTACATTCTTCCGCCGGAGATTTTTCCGATCTTAAGAAAAACCACACCGGGAAAGAACGGAGAAATTCAACTGACCGACGCGCTTAAGGAACTCGCAAGAAAATCTCCGATGTTCGCCCTGGAAGTCGACGGACAGCGCCATGATGCTGGGGACAAGCTGGGTTTCTTGATCGCGACAGTCGAATTCGCACTGAAGAATCCGACATTAGGACCGGAATTCAGCGAGTATCTTTCGACCAGAATGCGCACAGCTTCGACTAATCACCGGGGTTAAGCCCGTCGGCTTGCCAGCAACAACTCGGGAGCACCAGCGATCGACCGATCTGAAACAACCGGCACCCCTGTCCCGACTTGTTGGATCGTAGACTCACCGGTGACTTCGAAAGAATAGGGAGACACATGAACGACCCGAACGAACAAGAAATCCAACCTCCACAGAACATCGAAGTTCCGGGCCAGCTGCCGCTGTTGCCCGTCCGCGACATCGTCGTCTTTCCCTATATGGTGCTTCCCCTCTTTGTCGGACGCGACATGTCGATCAAAGCGATCGAGGCGGCCCTCGCAGGAAATCGGATGATCTTCCTGGCCACCCAAAAAGCGCTCGATGTCGAGAATCCCTCGCCTGAAGACATCCATACCATCGGCACTGTCGGCATTATCATGCGGATGTTGAAGCTGCCGGACGAACGGATCAAGATTCTCGTGCAAGGCATCGCAAAGGCCAAAATCACCAAGTACATCCAAACCGATCCCTACTACTCCGTTCGAATCGACAAACTCCCCGACGCAAAACCCTTGGCAACGACACTCGAGGCCGAGGCCGTCATGCGCACGGTAAAGGAGCAGATTGAACGCATCGTCAGTTTAGGCAAGGTCCTGATCCC
>JACPZN010000087.1 GCA_016195505.1 Nitrospirota bacterium
ATCTCGGCCAGGGCGAGGATCTCCAGGCTATCAAAGCTAAAGCGCAAAAGCTTGGCGTCAAAAAAGTGTATGTCGAGGATCTGCGCGAAACCTTCGTGAAGGATTACGTGTTCCCGATGCTGCGTGGGAACGCGATGTACGAAGGCTATTATCTGCTGGGGACTTCGATCGCGCGGCCGCTCATCGCTCGCCGACAGGCCGAAGTCGCGCTGAAAGAAGGGGCCGAGGCCGTGTCGCATGGCGCAACTGGGAAGGGCAATGATCAGGTTCGCTTTGAACTGACCTATTTGGCTTTTGCGCCGAATCTGAACATCATCGCGCCCTGGCGCGAATGGAACATGCGGTCTCGCCGGGAGTTGATCGAGTATGCCGACCGCCATGGAATTCCTGTGACGGCGACGAAGGCAAAACCGTACAGCATGGATTTGAATCTCTTCCACGTCAGTTACGAAGGGGGCATTCTCGAAGATCCTTGGGAGTCGCCGCCGGATGAAATGTTCCAGATGACCGTCTCGCCGGAAAAGGCGCCAGACAGACCGCTGGAAGTTGAAATCGACTATGAAGCGGGCAATCCCGTGGCCGTCGACGGCAAGAAAATGAGCCCGGCGACATTGCTAACCCATCTCAACAAACTGGGCGGGGCACATGGGATCGGCCGTATCGACCTGGTGGAAAACCGGTATGTCGGGATGAAGTCGCGCGGAGTCTACGAAACACCGGGGGGAACCATCCTCCATGTCGCGCACCGGGGGCTTGAATCCTTGACGATGGACCGCGAAGTACTCCACTTCCGGGATAGTTTGATCCCTCGATTTGCTGACCTTATCTATAACGGCTACTGGTTCAGCCCTGAGCGCGAGATGGTGCAGAAAGCCATCGACGAGGCGCAAAAGGACGTGACCGGTACGGCGCGCGTGAAGCTCTACAAGGGGAGTTGTACCCTCGTAGGACGGAAGTCGAAAAATTCTCTCTATCGTTTGGACATTGCCACATTTGAAGAGGATGAGGTCTACAACCAGAAAGACGCCGAGGGCTTCATCCGCTTGAACGCGTTGCGGCTGAAGATTCGCGCGCAACGAGCGAGGGCATCGTCCTGATGGCGAAGGGCAAGAGCCGTTCTCGTGTAACTGCCGCGACCGAAAAAGCTTGGGGCGGTCGATTCCGAGAGAAGACCAATCGATTGGTGGAAGCTTTCACTCGATCGGTGGCCGTGGATCGGCGGCTCTATGAGCATGACATTCAAGGGAGTATCGCGCACTGCAAAACTCTTGGAAAAGCGCATGTGTTGTCACCCGGTGAAACCAGGACTATCGTGCGCGGGCTTGAATCGGTCAAGGCAGAACTGGATCGTGGGCGGTTCAAATTTACGCCGCAAGACGAAGATATTCACATGGCAATTGAACGGCGACTGACTGAACTGATCGGGCCTCTGGGCGGCAAGTTGCACACAGGACGCAGCAGAAATGATCAGGTGGCGCTGGATATCCGGCTCTATCTCCGCAACCAGCTGAGCCGGCTGGTTGAGCAATTAACAGAGTTTCAACGCGTGCTGGTCGCAAAGGCGAGAGCCCATCGCACGATCGCGATGCCCGGCTATACGCATCTACAGAGAGCCCAGCCTATCCTGTTTGCGCATCATCTGCTGGCGTACGTGGAGATGCTCGAGCGCGACAAAGGACGAATCCGCGATGCCAGGACCCGGCTCAATGTCATGCCGCTGGGTTCCGGCGCCTTGGCCGGGACGAATTATCAAGTGGATCGACGATACACGGCTGGACTGTTGGGGTTTCCGGCCGTGACGGCCAACAGTATGGACGCAGTGTCGGATCGTGATTTTACGATCGAAGTAACATCGACTTTGTCGATCGTCATGATGCATCTCTCCCGACTCAGTGAAGAGTTGATCGTTTGGTCGTCGCAGGAATTTCAGTTCGTCGAGCTCCCGGACGCTTTCTGTACCGGCAGCAGCATGATGCCGCAGAAAAAAAATCCCGATGTGCCAGAATTGATTCGTGGGAAAACAGGACGTGTGTACGGCCACCTAGTAAATCTCCTGGTCATGCTCAAGGCGCTCCCGTTAAGTTATAATCGGGACTTACAAGAGGATAAGCCGGCGCTCTTCGATGCACTCGATACGGTGACCGCTTCCCTTCAAGTCATGACGGAATTGATGCGTCGGCTCAAAGTGAATCGAGAAATCCTCAAGCGGGCCTTGGAGGGCAGTGGTCTTCTCGCAACCGAATTGGCTGACTACCTGGTGACGAGAGGCGTGCCTTTTCGCGAAGCTCATGGGATCACCGGGCGGATCGTGCGGGCGGCGCTTGATCAGGGGCGTGACATGACGGATTTTTCGCTGGAGGAGTTGCGCGCCTTTTCCGAGCGGATTAAAAAAAGCGTCTTCGCGCGATTGACCGTCGCAGCGGCGATCGACCACAAGGGGCTGATCGGCGGGACTGCTCGTGTAAGGGTGGAGCAGCGGATCAAAGAACTCGAGCGGTCGCTGTCATGAGAAGCCTGGTGGTCATGCTGGCGGCAGGGCTGATGATCTCTTGTGGGGTGGTGGGGCCGCCGATTGCGCCTGAACTCGTCGGGGTTGCCCCCACGATAGAAAGACAGAAAAAGCAGCACGAACTTGAGGAGAAACAGCGTGAGGCTGCTGCTGCGGAAGCAGCAGAGGCGGACCCGGCTCTGCAGGGGCAAGACGTGAATCTACCGCCGCTGCGGCCGGTGGGAACGAGATAAAGGCTGATGAACCGCAATGATGACTCCTATGCTGCACCGGAGAATGGCCCGATGCAATGGATTCAACGTGATGCGACCGGCATCGAGTTCTTGAACGAGGACCTGCAGGATGCATAGTTTCGAGTATCGTCAAGGCGAACTGTATTGTGAACAGGTGCCGGTCAGCCGGATCGCGAAGGAACTCGGTACGCCCTGTTATGTCTATAGCTATGCCACGCTCGTTCGTCATTTTCGAGCCTACGACAGCGCTTTCAAGAATATTCCCCACGTGATTGCTTTTGCGATGAAAGCGAACTCCAACCTCGCCATCTTGCGATTGATGGCGAAGGAAGGCAGCGGGGTGGACATCGTGTCGGGCGGCGAACTGTTCCGGGCCTTGAAGGCCGGGGTTCCACCTTCCAAGATTGTGTTCGCAGGAGTAGGCAAGGCACCTCAAGAAATCCGTGACGCGCTCAAGGCGGACATTCTGATGTTCAACGTGGAATCGCCGTCTGAGCTATATGCGATCGATGAGGTGGCAGCGGAAGTCGGTAAGAAAGCCTGCGTTGCGCTCCGGATCAATCCCGATATCGATCCTAAAACGCATCCGTATATTTCGACCGGCCTCAAGAAGAGTAAGTTCGGCATTGCAGCGGATCGAGCCGTGGAAGAGTTCACCCTGGCCTCCTCACTCAGTCACATCGAGGTGGTGGGAGTCCATGCGCATATAGGGTCACAGCTCACGGAAGTCGCGCCATTTATCGAAGCTTTGAAAAAGGTTGTGCAATTGGTCGAGACCTTGAAGGGCAAGGGGATCAACGTCCAGTACCTGAATATCGGAGGCGGGCTCGGCATCACTTACTCCGATGAGAAGCCGCCGTTGCCTCAAGATCTCTCCAATGCCATCTTGCCCCTCGTGCAGGATTTGAAGCTTACGCTCGTGATGGAGCCAGGACGTGTGATCGTCGGGAACGCAGGTATTCTCGTCACGAAAGCGTTGTACCTGAAAGAAGGAGAAACGAAGAGTTTCGTCATCGTCGATGCCGCCATGAACGATCTGATCCGTCCCAGCCTCTATGGAGCCTACCATGAAATCCGCCCGCTCAATGAAGAAGCCGGCCATCGTGCCAAGCATTCGGTGGACATCGTCGGTCCAGTCTGTGAGTCGGGAGATTTCTTGGCCAAGGATCGATTGCTGGCAGCCGTGAAGCCGGGTGAATTGTTGGCGGTGATGAGTGCAGGAGCCTATGGTTTTGTGATGGCCTCGAATTACAATTCACGGCCCCGTGTTCCGGAGGCTCTCATCAAGGGTGGAGAAATCCATGTCATTCGCACACGCGAGACGTACGACGATCTGATTAAGGGTGAGACAATTCCTGCTTTTCTGACCTAAGAGGCCCTAGTATGTTTACCGGTTCTCTCGTTGCCATCGTCACGCCTTTTCGGGCGGGCAAGGTCGACGAGCGGGCACTGGCCGAATTGATCGAGTGGCAGATTGCCAAGGGTACCAATGGCATCGTCCCCTGCGGCACCACCGGCGAATCGGCCACCCTCTCCCATGACGAGCACAACCGGGTCATTGAGTTGACGGTCGAGGTGGTGAACCGGCGCGTGCCCGTGATTGCGGGAACCGGTTCGAACAGCACGGATGAAGCCATCACGCTCACCAAACATGCGAAGCAGGCCGGCGCCGACGGCGCGTTACTGATTACGCCCTACTACAACAAGCCCACGCAAGAAGGGCTCTATCGACACTACAAGGCCGTGGCAGAGGCCGTCGATCTTCCGTTGGTCCTGTACAACATCCCCGGTCGTACCGGCGTCAACATGCTGCCGGTGACGATCGCACGACTTGCGGCGATCAAGACGATTGTCGGGGTCAAGGAAGGGAGCGGGTCGGTTCAGCAGGCCTCAGATGTTGTGCAGATGTGCGGCGACCGATTAACGGTATTGGCCGGTGATGATTCCTTAACTCTGCCTATGATGGCGGTCGGAGGAAAGGGCGTCATTACCGTCACCGCCAACGTCGTGCCGACCGATATGGCCTGTCTGGTGAAAGCCTTTGCCAACGGGAAAATCGAGGAAGCCCGACGGATTCATTTTAAGCTCTCGCCCCTGTTTGCAGCGTTGTTCTTCGAAACGAATCCCATTCCAGTCAAGGAAGCGCTCGGGATGATGGGCAAGATTGATCCCGAGTTGCGCTTGCCGCTCTGTCCGATGGCACAAGACACGCGCGAGAAATTATCTCGGGTGATGAAGGATATGGCCATCATCTAGCGTAAGACGTAAGGGCGAGGGTACACTGTGGGGAGGGTTCATGCCGTGCATTGCTGTGCGAGGGGATAGTGTTACTGCCTCACGTCTCACGCCTCACGTCTCACGGGGCATCCAATGATCAAGGTCATTGTTGCAGGGGCTGCGGGCCGAATGGGCTGCCGCTTGGTGTCATTGGTCAAGGACTCGACCGCCTTGACGCTGGTGGGGGCCTTGGAGGGGAAAGGGCACCACGCTTTGGGTGAAGATGCCGGAGAAACGGCTGGATCAGGACGAGCCGGCGTTCCCATTACGGACAATTTGCCCGCGCTCATGGAACGGGGCGAGGTTGTCATCGATTTCTCCTCTCCCGAGGCGACCTTGGAGCATTTGCGGCTGGTGACCCAGCATCGACGGGCGATAGTTATTGGAACCACAGGATTTTCGGTCTCCGAACTCGATGAGCTCAAGTCTCTGGCCCGGCAGGTTCCCTGTGTGTTCTCTCCCAACATGAGTGTCGGCGTCAATTTGATCTACAAGGTCATCGGTGAAATGGCCAAGACGCTCGGCGACGATTACGACATCGAAGTGATCGAAGCCCATCACCGGCTCAAGAAAGATGCGCCCAGCGGTACAGCCCTCAAGATCGCCGAGGTCCTCGCTCGTGCTGTGAACCGCGACTTGAATCAGGTCGGTGTCTATGCCCGCAAGGGTCTGATCGGCGAGCGAACCAAAGGGGAGATTGGGATCCAGACCATCCGGGCCGGCGACATCGTGGGTGATCACACGATTCTGTTCGGCGGCATGGGCGAACGGATCGAGGTCACGCACCGTGCCAGCAGCCGCGACACCTTCGCCCGTGGAGCGCTGCGCGCGGCACGGTGGGTCGTTCGTCAGCCTCCCGGCCTGTACGACATGATGGATGTCTTAAGTCTTCGGTAATCGCCCTCCTTTTTTCGGCAACGTCGTCATTGGGTCAAAAACGGCAGCTCCTCATTCTCCTTCGCCGAATACTCCGTAGCTTGCTGCAGAAAGTCTCATTCGTAGCAGACGTCCGCTCAAGCGCTGCGAGGGGGTATCTCTACCCACATGTGGGTTTGGTAAGCAAGGCGTACGGCGTGGAGCTATGGCTCAGTGCGAGCAGCTGTGAGGAGAGCGATCCCACAGAACGAACAGAAAGTCTGGCTTTGGTCTTTGTTCTAGCTGATGGTACGACGGCAGAATGGACAGAACAGCAGGGCAGTTCGCGGCAAGCTCACGACCTTATTAGCGGATGGTTTCACCGACGGCTACCACTCAGATCCTTTTCGCTTTTTGCGAGACCTTGTCCGCGCGCATCCATGGCAGCAACAAGTCTGGCATAGAGCAGTTGGGCCGACTCTGTCCACTTGGGGTTAGGCGGAGCTCCGGTAAAAGCTGCCTCTGCAGCCTTCTGCTCATCATAGGTCAAGGGTTTTGGTTCTGCCATCGTGCGTTAAGTTAATGTCGCGCCGTGATCGGCCGAGGTTCCTGGTCCGCTGCTTTCCGACGACCACAATTCAAACAGGCAAACACCGTGATCGCAAGTCCGGCGTCCAAATCCACCGCCCGCTCCGGTAACATCGCACCGCGGCACTTATCGCAAGTCTTCATATAGACACTCTAGCACTCCTAGAAATAGAAACCTATCCTCCTGAAGTACTGGATAGGATTGGAAAGAGTCCCCACATTTGTCGATCACCATGAGGCGTTTGGGTGTCTCCCATTGGCAACCTCTCGTGCAGGAGCGCCAGCCTTTCTCTTGACAGGCTCCGACCCGTCCCATAGGATTGTGGTCCTCAGGTCATGTACCACTATGTATAGACTTATCCTTATTCTTGGGCTTCTTGTCGTCCTCTATTTCCTACTAAGGCAGGCGTTCCGTGGATTCAAGAATCAGAATTTGGATAATCGAGGTGTCTCAGAGGACCAGGATCAGATGGTCGAGGATCCGGTGTGCCACACATTCGTACCGAGGCGGATTGCCGTGGTTGAAAAGATCGGCGGACAGACCTACTGTTTCTGCAGCAGACAGTGTGCGGTTACGTTCCAGAACCAGCAAACTGGCTAGCAGCCTGAATAGCTATAGTCGGAGAGCTTCTCTTCCTTGTCGAACTTGAGCGTGATCTGACATTGATTGGGTGAGAAGTTAAATAGAGGGGGGCCCGATTTCCCTCCCGCAATCCGATAGTACGTCCAGGTCTCACCGCCAAAAAAGCGAGAGGCTTTGCCATCCGGGGCGCCCCAGTTCTTCTCAAACCAGGCTTTGTCCTTGCCCTGGAGTTCGGCTGGTTTCAGCGAGGCCTCAAGGTAGGGGTTGTTTCCGCTACAGGCCGTCAGCGCGAGACAGAGAGACAGCAGCCAAACAGATCGTCGCATCATAAAATCTCCAATAACACGTAGATGTCAACGCCCTTCTGTGTAATCGGATAACGATCGAATTCTAACCGCCGGTCAGATAAGTGTCAAACCAACGGCCGAACATATTGCAGCGAGATTGAGTTCTGCATAGAATGACCGATAAGATTATGATCGTTAGTGGAGTGTCCTCAGACAGGAAAGGATCCGAACATGAAATTTTTTCTTGATACAGCCAACGTGAAGGAAATTCAGGAAGCCGCCAGCCTCGGACTACTCGACGGCGTGACGACGAATCCCTCGCTGGTTGCGAAGGAGGGCCGCAATTTTAGAGAAATGCTCGTGGAGATCTGCAACATCGTCGATGGCCCGATCAGCGCGGAAGTGGTCAGCGTCGAGGCTGATGCGATGGTCAAAGAAGGGAAGGAGCTCGCAAGGATTCACAAGAACATCGTGGTCAAAGTGCCCTTGATCCCCGAAGGGCTGAAAGCCACGAAGCGAATGGCGGCTGAGGGCATCAAAGTGAACGTCACGCTCTGTTTCTCGCCCACACAGGCGTTGTTGGCAGCGAAAGCCGGCGCCTGGTGCGTATCGCCCTTCATCGGACGGCTCGACGACATCAGCTCGAATGGCATGGAACTCATCCGACAAATTCTGACCATATACAAAAATTACGATTACAGGACGTACGTGTTAGTTGCGAGCGTTCGCCATCCACAGCATGTCGTCGAGGCGGCATTGGCCGGCGGCCATATCTGCACGATGCCCTTCACCATCTTCCAACAGATGGTGAAACATCCTCTGACCGACGTCGGACTCAAGAAATTCCTGGCCGACTGGGATGCCCAAGCCAAAAAATAGTCCGAGGACTGGGCACCTTGGATCTTTCAGTCTAGTTCGCGGCGGGCGCGGGCGAACACGCCGTGGAACATGGAGCGAGTCAGTCTGCCCGTGAAGGTGTTTTGCTGGCTTGGATGGTAAGAACCGATGAGTGTGACTCCCCAAGGCAGCTGGTAGAATTTAGCGTGACCAAAGGTCGGCAATGGGGATGGCAACTTGCGCCCTTCTTCACGACAGGCTTTCAAGTAGTGATCAAAGGCCATCTTCCCCAACGTGACTACCACCTCCATCTTGCGTAACAGCCGGATTTCCTCACGGACATAGGGGCGGCAGGCCTCGAACTCCTCCAGAGTCGGTTTGTTGTCAGGCGGCGCACAGCGAACCGTGGCTCCGATGTAGCAATCCGTCAATGCCAGCCCATCGTCTCGGTGCGTCGAAGACGCCTGGTTGGCAAATCCGTGTCGGTACAACGCTTCATACAGCCAATCCCCGCTTCGATCGCCGGTGAACACGCGCCCAGTCCGATTCCCGCCGTGGGCTGCGGGGGCAAGCCCAAGCACATAGAGTCGAGCTTTTGGATCACCGAAACCCGGGACCGGCCGTCCCCAATAGGTCCATTCCATAAATTGGCGTCGTTTCGTCCTCGCAATATTGCGCCGATAGCTCACGAGTCGAGCACAGGTCGTACAGTTGGTGATGGCGGTATTCAGAACGGCCAGAGTTCGCATGAGCGTCGGCAGTGTAGCATGAACGAGAACCTCATTCCGCTTGCCGGTGATTCCGTGAGCTGTTAGCATAATCTCGCATTCCATTGCGCGTTATACTTGTTTAGAGGAGTCTGCGAATGATCGTCCGTCAGATGCGAGCCATGTTCTCCGTAATTGGGCTGACTGTCTTGATCCTTCTGATGTTTACTTCGGCATTGACTGCGTCGGATCAAACCGACAATAAAGATATCCAGAAGGCCGAGAGCGATAAGGACCTTATATTACCGGATCCATTGGATGCGCAAGCCGAGCCAGAAGACCGCCTCGTTATTTTGCCCGAGATCAAACGCGAGGGGGAACGGTTCTTTCTGAGTTCTTTCAAACTGCCTGACAAAATTACCTTTGCAGGCATGCCAGTCCCACTTGATAACTGGCAGGTCAGAGAACGCATTGAGTACGAGTTCTACCAATTCTTGGAAGACCAGGGTGAAAGCATCATCCTTGCTAAACGCACCGGACGGTGTTTCCCTCCAGCTGAAAAGCAGTTGGCCGAAGCCGGTTTGCCGGACGATCTCAAATATATGTTGCTGGTCGAGAGCAAATGTATTTCGGCTGCCTATTCCAGAGCTAAGGCCTCCGGTCCTTGGCAGTTCATCCCTTCTACCGGCCGACGCTATCGACTGAAGAGCGATGCAGTCCGCGACGAGCGCCGGAATCTCGAAATGTCGACCGAGGCGGCAGTGAAGTACCTGAAGTACCTCAAGGACTTTCAGCAAAACGATTGGTTTATGGCCATGGCCTCCTACAATGCCGGCGAGGAACGCATACGCAAGCTGCTCAAAGAGCAGAAGATCACCGACTATTGGAAGATGCATGGCCCTCGGGAAACCATGCGTTATGTGCCGCGTATCATTGCGGCTAAGGAAATCTACTCCCAACCGGAAAAGTATTTGGGCCTGAGCAAGAAGGACCTCTATATTCCGCTAGAGACGGAAACCGTCACGGTCAATGTCAAAGAGTCTCAGCGGGCACTGACCTCCATTGCCGAGGAGTTTGGCACCTACTTCCTCGAGCTCAAGATGCTCAATCCGGAATTCAAGAAGGATGTTCTCCCGCACGGGACCTACCAGATCAGGGTTCCACGTCAAACTTGTCCTAGCCGCTGTTTCAAGCAAGATAAGACGCCCTAGCTTTCATCTTGATGTCGCTTCGCTTGCCTGCCTCCCCTGCGCAATCGCTTCTTCGGAAGATGATTTCTGCGGGGCTGCACGCGGCCGACCCCTACCAGGCTCTGCTGGGTACCGTCATTCGCAATGGAGATTTGCTGCGGGTGAGGCGTCGAGCCTACGACCTGGCACACTTTGACCGAGTAATCGCAGTCGGTGCTGGCAAGGCATCTGCGAGGATGGCACAGGGGCTGGAACACATTCTTGGTACCCGATTGAACGGAGGGCTTGTCGTTGTCAAAACAGGCCACCGGCTTCCCACCAAACGGATCACAATCGTCGAAGCCGGTCACCCAATTCCGGATCGCGCAGGACTGCGAGCCGCCGAGCAGCTTCGGACGTTGATTCAGGACCTGACACCTCGCGATTTGTTGCTCGTACTTTTGTCGGGAGGTGCGTCGAGCCTTTTACCGGCTCCTGTGCCGGGCGTGACCCTGGGTGATAAACAACTCACGACGCAGCTCCTTCTCAAAAGCGGTGCGACCATTCAAGAAATGAATGTCGTCCGCAAACATTTGTCGTCGCTGAAAGGGGGAAGGCTCGCGGCTTCCACCAGGGCAACGATTATCACACTCATCCTTTCAGACGTTCTCGGCGACGACCTCGGTTCAATCGGATCAGGGCCGACGGCACCCGATCCCACGACCTTCACAGATGCGATCACAGTGTTGCAACAGCATAAGCTCTGGCGTGCCATCCCGACTGCGGTGCGTCATCATCTGCTGAAAGGACGGAAGGGAGCTGCGCCTGAGACGCTGAAACCAGGTTCACGGCGGCTTCGATCGGTGCACCATGAGATCATCGGCAACAACAGCGGGATGCTCGATGCCGTGACACGTGTGGCCAGAGAGACAGGACTCCGCACCCTGCTCTTCTCCACCGCCTTGACGGGAGAGGCGCATGAGGCGGCAAGGCAGTTCGTCCATCTTGCCGGTCCCATCGCAACGGGGACGAAGGTTTTGCGGCGTCCCTGCTGCCTGATCGCGGGAGGTGAAACGACGGTCACGGTCACAGGTCGGGGGAAAGGCGGACGTGCACAGGAATTTGCTGCTTCCGCCGCGATCGACATCGACGGCCTTCCCAATGTCTGGGTGGCGGCAGTGGGAACCGATGGGACCGATGGGCCGACCGACGTCGCCGGAGCGGTCGTCAGCGGAGAAACCGTCGCACGGGCTAAGAAGCTCGGCGTCAATCTCTGCTCGGCCTTGCGACGGCACGACACCTATTCCGCCTTGAAAGCTCTTCGCTGCCACATCCGTACCGGCCCGACCGGGACGAATGTCAATGACCTTTACCTTCTTCTCCTCCTCTAGCTAGTATCCGTCCCATGACGCGCCCCTTCATCCTTCCCCTGTCTCAGTGTACTAAGCTCGATCTTGTCGGGGGAAAAGCCGTTGGGCTTGCTCGACTCTTGGCTGCTGGATTTCCCGCCCCTCCCGGCATCTGTGTGACGACTGAAGCGTACGATGTGCATCTGAAAGCCGCTGGGTTTTCACAGAAAGATGAGTGGCAGAAAGTTTGTGCTCTGTCCGAAGGCGAACGAGAGCCGCTGCTGAATAACTGTCGGGTACGCATTCGACAGTTGGACGTTTCGGATCTCGCTGTTCAATGGACAACGGCGCTCCAGGCATTGAATCTCTCGCCGAGCGGAAGCTGGGCCGTCCGCTCGTCGGCCACCAACGAAGATGCCGGACAGACCAGCTTTGCTGGGCTCTATCAAACCCACCTCGGCGTATCGCCGCTGCACATCGATGCCGCAATCAAAAACCTCTGGGCATCGCTCTGGCACAACCGTGTAGTGCAGTACATAGTCCAACGGGACGGCAACCGTGAAGTTCCGGCAATGGCCGTCGTGATTCAACCGATGCTCAATGCACAAGCCGCCGGCGTCGCCTATTCGATTCATCCAGTGACGGGCCGTTCGAATCAGGTCGTCGTGAATGCTGTGCCGGGCTTGGCCGCGTCGCTCGTTGATGGAAGCGTCACGCCCGATCAGTATGTCGTCAGATGCGGAGCATCCTCCAATACATACACCATCGTGGATCGACGCATTATCACGAAAGATACGGCGCAGAGGCTGGGGTCGGCAGGGGTCTTGAACGAAACGTTGCCGCACGAGGTTGGAATCCGTTCGTCGCTCTCGGATAGGGAACTGATCGAGCTCGCTCGTGTGGCCAAACGTGTCGAGCTGGTTCTCCGACATCCGGTCGACATCGAGTGGGCCATCGAAGCTGGTCAGATGTGGCTGCTCCAGGCGAGACCCGTAACAGTCGTGCCGCAGTCGGTTGCTTTCACGAACGATGAATGCGAATGGTCGAGAACCAATTTCAAGGAGACAATGCCCGAGTTGCCCAGTCCTCTCGGCCTCTCCTTCCTTGAAAAGGTCATGGAATCCTTCATCCTCGATCCCTATCGCCGACTAGGATGCCGGATTCCTCTAGAGGTGTCGTCGGTTCGCATTGTCCAGGGGCGACCCTACATAAACATCACGCTCATGCACTCCCTGGTCGTTCAGTTAGGTGGCGACCCATCAATTCTTGCTGAACAGATGGGTGGGCAGCAAGTGACAGACCCACCGCGGATTGAGCGTCTTGGTCTCGGAGCCCTCGTCCGGGCCGGCTTCTTGTTGGTATGGTACATACGACAAGCCGCAAGGCAAGCTCCTGCTTGGTTTGCCCAGATGAAACAAATGGCCGCTGATTACAGCCCGACACAAGTTCAGCGACTTTCCCTTGGCGACGTCAAAGAACGGCTCGCCGACATCGGCCGGCAACTGGAAACCCATGAACTCACGTTCGGTATCGCAGGAGGGGTTACCCAGTGCCTCCAAGCTCTTGGCTTTTTGTTGCCACGCTGGCTTGGCGTGGGATGGCGGGGCCTGCTTAACGGAGCGCTTCAAGGACAGGCCCAGGCTATCAGCGCTCTGCAGATTATCCGATTGGCTGAGCTGGTCGACTGTGCTCGTGCCGAAGAACGCGCGAGGTCGGTTCTGGGAGAGGACAACTGGGATCCAGCCACCTTCCGGACATCCCTTCAGGAGACCGAGTTTCTGCGTCTCTTCGACCGATACCTGGATGAATATGGCTACCGCGGGGTCGGCGAGTCCGACATCATGTCGTCCCGGTTTATTGATCAGCCGGAATTAATACTGGACATTCTGCGGGCCCAGCTCCATGCGCCGTTGAGTCAGTCGGCGGCGGAGATCGTGGGCCGTCAGGAAACGATTCGAAAAGAGGCGTTGCAGGAAATCAAGAGACGATTCGGTTGGCGTCGGTATCGATGGAGGATCTTTTCCTGGTGGTATCGACGTCTATGCCGGTACTTCGCACTGCGCGAAGCGAACCGGCATCATCTGATGTACTACGCCGGGGCAGGGCGTAATCTGCTATTGCGAGCCGGGGCGCTGTTGGCAGAACAGGGAGTCATCGCTCACAAGGCGGATGTGTTCTTTATCAGACTTGAGGAACAGCAGGAACTTCTGGACGGTACTCGACGGGATTGGCGAGCCCTCATCGAGTCCCGTAAGAATGAGCGAGTTCGAAATGCGGGAGTCGCGGTTCCAGATATCATTCGTCCAGGAGATGCTGCACTGAGGCAAGATAAAGATCGCCCTGTATCAGATGGGATTTTGTCCGGCATACCCATTGGCGCAGGGTCTGTGGCCGGACCCATCCGTCTCGTCCGCTCCATGACCGATTGGGGCAAAGTTAATTCGGGGGATATTATCGTGGCCCCCGTGATCGATCCCGGTATGGCTCCGCTCTTTGGCATCGCCGGTGGGTTGATCGTGGAGATGGGCGGCACACTTTCTCACGGCGCAATCATCGCCCGTGAATACGGGTTGCCCACCGTGGCAAATGTTGAGGGCGCAATGACACGCCTTTCTGAAGGACAGCGGGTGATAGTCGATGCAGGATCAGGAACAATCCGTATCGAGCCGTCTCTTTGAAGCAGGGAAGCCTAGAGCTGATTGAACCTAGCACTTTCCGCTTCTTGACCTTTTCTGATCAATTGCTTACCCTTCGAACAGTCATTTACCGTTACTCTTTTCACCAATGCCATACGGTACATCTAATGTGCGTCGGAGCCCTCGCGGAGAGGTC
>JACPZN010000101.1 GCA_016195505.1 Nitrospirota bacterium
GACTGGAGATACATCCTGGATTATATCAACAAGAAGCCGACCAACCCAAAACAGTTCTGGTGCCTGGGCGGGAATGAATACATGGAATGGACCGACCTCTTTCTCCATCCCAAAGCGATGGAATGGGTCGAAGATTTTCTCACACACACCGATAAGAGCATTCAGTTCTTTACCGTTGGATTTGTGCACGTTCCCAAGATCCATCAGCTCGTGGCGCAGTATCCGGGGCGGATCAACTTCGAATTGTCCGTGATCACGCTCAGCGACTATCGCCAGCGGCTGATGCCCCATGCGCCGTCGGTCAAGCATCTGATGAAGGTCCTGGACGGCCCGGCGGTCTCGTCCGCGAACTTCTATGCGTTCGATGCGCATACAATGTCGAAAGATGCGGCTACGATTTCGGCGATCAATCAGAACTGCGTGCTCTGGATGGGCACGCTCACGCCGGTGCGTGGGCTGAAGGAAGATACGGTCGATGTGATGCGGCAGGGGCGCAAGTTCCTGCCGGAAGAGGCCCAACGGATTTACGATGCCGGGCTGCCGAACTTGCAAACGATTCACACGGAGGCTTATATCACAGCATTCTTGAGCCGACGCCGCATCGTGAGCCTGTTCGATTCGTTGGAATTGGAAAAGAAGGATACGATCGTGACGGCCTGGAGCGTCTACAAAATCCTGACGACCTATCGAAAGAACCGGGCGAAGTTCCTCTATGTGCCCAATGCGATGTTGAGCGGGGATTCGGACTGCACGGTGCTGCTGACGTTCGACGATATTGCACGCCGATTAACGAAAGAGAAAGTCGTGCACATTCCCAAATGCATGATGCAATCGGGGCGCGGGCGCTACACCGACATCACCGGTGTGACGCTGGAACAGTTCATGAAGAAAACCGGCGTGACCGTCAAAGTTCTCCACAAGATCGACACGCGATTTGCCAACGAACAGCTCTATCGGAACGGGTCGCTCCAGAACTATGTCGAGCACTATCTGCGGGATCCGGTGACGCAGGCCTATGAGGCGCTCCCGCGTCCGGCGTGATTCAGTGACGCGAGAAGGGCGAAAGCCAGTTGGTGTCTCTTGTTTATTTGGTCTGTTTGGTTTGTCTAGTTAAACGAGACTTACCAGACGAACAAAATAAACCAGATCAACCCGTCCCGCCCAGAGAGGGAGCATGCCCGAGCAGCGATCGCTGAAATTCTACCAGGCCGACGTCTTTACTTCGGAGCCTTTCGGCGGTAACCCGGTCGCAGTGTTTCCAGATGCGAAAGGGCTCACTGACGATGAGTTGCAGCAAGTCGCCAGGGAGATGAATCTCTCGGAGACCGTGTTTGTGTTTCCCCCGACCGACCCAGCTGCAGTGGTGCGGCTGCGAATTTTCACGCCGACGCAGGAGATTCCCTTTGCAGGGCATCCGGTGCTTGGCACCTTCTACATTCTGGCCCAGCTCGGGTTGATCGCGGCAAAAGAAGCGGTCACACGTCTGATGCAGGAGTGCAATATCGGGTTGTTTCCCGTCGAATTGCACGCGGAAGATGGCCAGGTCGTGCGTGTGGTGATGTCTCAGCCGAAGCCGGAGTTTCTCGGCCCGGTCGATCAGGCGGAGGACATCTATAAAGTGGCCGTTGCCCTCGGTCTGGCAAAGCACGTGATTGCCGATACGAAGTGGCCGCTCGAAGTGGTGTCGACCGGCTTGCCCGTGTTGATTGTCCCGGTGCGCACACTGACGGCCGTGCGCTCAATCAGACCGGATGCCTCAGCGATCACCGACATCTGCGGCCGGTTCGGCGCCAACGGCGTGATGGTGTTTACGACGGTCACGGTCGAATCCTTTGCCTCGGTGCATACCAGGATGTTTGCTCCTGCGATCGGGATTTTGGAAGATCCTGCCACGGGGAGTGCCAGTGGTGCGTTGGGAGCCTACCTGGTTCAGAACGGTGTCGTTCAGGTGGGACCCACCACCGAAATCATCGTCGAACAGGGCTACGAAGTCGACCGGCCCTCGCTGATTCTCGTTCAGGTCGAATCCGACGACGACGCGATTCAAGAAGTGAAGGTCGGGGGACATTGTGTGATGATGGTGGAAGGGGTGTTGAAGTTTTGAAACGGCGGGTCCTGTCAGCGAGGAGCCCGACCATCCTCGCATCCCGCCAGGTGTAGGAGAATATGAGCGGCCCGTTCGTCTC
>JACPZN010000102.1 GCA_016195505.1 Nitrospirota bacterium
GACGGCTACGCTGCGATTCGAAGTCCCCGGCCACGCCCAGTCCATCAAGACGACAGGAACCGTGATCTGGACCCACCAGGACCGGGCGGGCATCGCCTTTGCTGCGTTGTCTCCCTCCGACTATGTCACGTTGGAATCGTTTCTGACACAGCAGGCCTCGAAGAAGTCCCTATAGGCCACAGGCACAACCCCGTCAAAACCGGTACTGCACTCCCAGCGAGATATTGGCGTTGAAGAAGTCGCGCGCGCCGACATTCGACGATCGCTGACTCCGTTGAAATCCAAGCGTCACCGCGACTGCTGGGGTTAACTCATAGCGGAGCTCGGCGGACCCCTGATGCGTCGTATCCACGACCCCGCGATTCGAATCCCCCACGATTTCACTGGTGAAGATTTTCTGTCGATAGGCATAGCCGACTGTGAATGACAGAGCAGGATTCACCCACGCTGTCACCCCAATCGATGCAAAGTGCTGGCGGTACGACACATCATCACGAAACTGCACTTGTTCGCGCCCATCAGCCAGGCCTCGCTCATAAAGATAGGCGGCTGCGAGGGAGAGCCATGGACGAACGGCCCATTCCAACTGGGAACCAGCTGTCCAGAACATGGTATCCCGTTCTGCAAATATGTCGTTGAACCGTCGAAGGCCATACCGACCGACTAAGGTAGCTGTCACGGATTGAGTCAATCGACGCTCCAACTGAAGCCGCCAGATATGCGAAGTGACGCGCTCTTCTGCAGGCAAGCGAAGTCCTAACCGCCGTTCCTCATTCGGTCCGAGAAAGAGGTTTGGAATGTAGCGATAGCGCACAAGGACCGACGTATCCTGGTCGAGCGCTTGCTTTACCTGAATCCGGTAATTGCCATGATTGAAGAGAGTGTTGTCGGTAAAGATGAAGCCTTGCGCCTTGATCGACAGTTCTGTGTCGCCCAGCGCGGTCGGCCGTGACCGATGGCGAAGATCGATCGACGGTTCCCATACCACGTCGCTGGGCTTCTTGAGAGGCACAAGGCTTGGTTGGCTCGGATCTTCAGCGAGGGAAAGGCGTCGGGCAGAGGAGAGCTCGAACACGTTGTCGGTGTACAGAACTTTCGCTTCTGTCAGCGCCGACCACTCCGCCTGAACCGATTGAGTCCGGAACAGTCCGCAAACCAGACAGGTGGCGAGGATCGCCGAGGCACATCCACGCATGCGAAATTCGGTCATGTCTCACTGTCGGCCGAACGATCGCACATAGAGCAAGACGTGCCCTGCTTCTTCTTCCGTCAGTACGAGCGGAATAAAGGGAGCCATCGCCGTTCCTGCGCTGCCGTTCTTCAAAATCCAGAACAGTTCCCCATCCGTTCGAGCGGCTTGCCAATCCTTGTCGGTAAAATTTCTTGGCAAGGGGCCTTTCAGAATCCCCGGTTCAATATCTCCTCCCAACCCTTTCCCATCCTTGCCGTGGCAGGTGACGCAGAAGCCTTTTCCATGAAAAATCGCCTTACCTTTTTCGATATTCTCGGGCGTGGCCTCGAAGGGGTTTGCCCAAGTTCTTGCCTCCTCCAACTTGTCGATCGGCACTCGTGGTTTTAGGACGGCTTCATCGGCCCCAAAGACCGGAATGCTCCGTAAGCCGAGCACTGCCGCCACAAACACGGTGAACAGGAGATACGGCTGCATGGCCTTTCCTCTCGTTTTGCAATCTATAATGGACAGTGGACAATCGATAGGGACCAGCCCAATCCGTGGGGGGCGAGGCTGGCCCCTTTTATCGGTTTACTTGTCTGAATACCCAGGGAACTTGTGTCCGAGGGACTGAGGGAAACTCACGGTGCCGTCCGGGAACTCTTGCCCATGTTGCCACAATTGATAAATCACGCCATCTGTCCCTGCTGCAACTTCCGCCACTTTGGCGGCCTGGTCAGCCGGCATGTCGAGGATTTGAACTCGGCCCGTCGCGATTTCGACCTTATGATCGTGGAAATGCCGGTGCCACTGAATGGCCGGGAGCTTTCGCGTCAGATCTTTGGCGACAAAATACTCAATCGCCACCAGTGGGGCCTTCGGATCAGTCGATTCAAAGAGCAAGCACTGAAGAATCTTATCAGAAATTCCCTTGCAGTAGTGATGGTATGGACCACCCGGCGTGCCGTCCGCCATCATGTGTGGTGCCTGCACATGGATATCGTATCCGACGGCAGGGCTTGTGGGTTCACCGCTCACTGCCTTCTGAGGAGTGACTCCGCTACATCCGATTGCAGCAATCGCGACAACGGCTAGTAGTCCTTTTCTGATCATAATATACCTCCTGAGGTTGGGGTTGGTTGACCGAACTGAATTGACCTGGCCTTCTAAACCCAGACATGGGGTTTACAACAGTCAGAGCAGGGCCCATCCCAAAGGATTCAGGAATCTCTTGGTTAGCCGCCTTACTGTTTCTGCCGGCGCTGGCCACAGATTGAGCCGAACTTGTCAGCTGCTTCGGTAACTCGGACAATCTCTTTCTCTTCTGTCGACGCATCAGACGCCCTGGCAATTAGTTCATATCGAACGGGAATTTAGGACAAAGAGTGTGACTCAGGTAGGCGTGCGAGAGCGTTAGCCGAGTGTGGTCGAGTTCACGAAGATGTCGACTTGAGATGCAGAGAAAAGTGATTTGGCCGTCGACCCAACTCAGGTCGTGAAAACGCTCTATACCTACGAGGTGGCTGAGCACAGTAGGCCTGCCGTCGATACTACGGGGGGGGGAATGGGAAAAATCGCTACGACGGAAGTGATGGCGGAGTGAAGGGATTGGATTTGGTCGGAGTAATGAGTCGTTGAACGTGAGATGACGTCCCGTGAGCTTCCATCATTTCAAACATGAGACAGCACTTCAGCCGGCCACAGACTCCAAGGAGGCGGGGATCCTCCACCGGGAGACCGAGACTTCGTGCCTGCTTGACGGTAACCGGCTTGATGTCGGTCAGGAAACTCGCACAGCACAAAACCAGTCCGCAGGTATCAATGCCCCCAAGCCGCCTCGCCTCCTCTCGGGCCCCAACCTGACGCATTTCGATGCGTCCACCGAAGCGACGAGCCAGATCTCGAACCAGGTCTCGAAAATCGATCCGCTCGTCCGCGGTATAGAGAAACGTCAGCTGCCGGCGTTGCATGGCCCCGTACACTTCGACCAGCTTGAGTCTGAGTTTGAACTCGATCGCCTTAGCTCGGCAGTAGGCCGACGCCTCCTGTGAGAGCCGTTCAAGCCGGCCGATCAACGCCGCATCCTCGGCGCTTGCTTTTCTAAGAATGGATTTCATCGCCCGCATCGGGGGGATAAACGGAGTGGGATAGGGTTCGGTATAGACGACCCCGTAGGTAACTTCGCCGTCAAGTTCGAGCAAGACGCGATCGCCGCAGCGTAACGAAGCTGCTGCCGCGCCCAACTTTTTGACCTCTCCACAATCCCTAATCTTCACTCCGACCAGTCGGACCGATGTGGGGTAGGGTTGTGATAATTCTTCAGCGATGACGGACTCCATGGGCGCGATGATACACGAATTTCTCGTCCGGAGAAACAATCGGAAGGTCTCTCAGAAGGGCTCGATTGATAAAAGTTTCTTCAACGCTCTCGATGTGCACAACAGTGTAACAATATGATATTGCTTGATTTATTCGTCAACATTCAGCCCATCCTGTTGTGGTAGGCTAAATTAACCGTAAGGGAGGATGGGGCCTACAGTGGGTACCATAATCAAAGAGAGGAAGAAGATGTTGCGCATTCCGAGCAGAGTCGTGCTCCCGTTCAGCTACCGGATTTCCGTCAGACAACTGTCCGATGCTGAAATGAACAAGCGCGATGAGAATGCCGATGGGATCTGGGATGACGACACGAAGACAATCTACATCCGCAAACGACTTCCTGTGACCCGCCGCCGATATATCCTCGCGCATGAACTCGGGCATGCCTGGCTGGACTGGCAACATCGCTACATGGACAACGGAAAAGCCAGCACCTAACCTTGGCTTTTCCATTCGCAGCGGGTTTTTCAAATCAAACTGAGTATGTGTTGCCATTCAGGGAGACTGACAGGCTGAACTGAGAGGCGCGATCCTTTCTGCAGCAGGACCATCCCCTTGAGCTTGATTTCTTTTCGCAACTGATCCAACGTCACGGGGCGCAAAAATTTCTGCACATATTTGATATCAATCATTTCCCATCTCGGGCTGGAGGGATTGCTCCCAGGATCATAGTGCTTGTTCTTCTTGTCGAATTGTGTAGGATCGACGTAGGCCGTTTTGACGACTTCGACGATTCCTACTGCCGCTGGCGGATCGGCGTTACTGTGGTATGACTTCGAATGTTTTTGTTCTGTACAAGCTCTTCGGCTATGGGGCGACCCCGCTGTACTGGGTCATTTTCTTCGTGACATGCACGTTTGTGTGCGCCGTACTCCCTTATTCTCCTGGGCGACAGCGCTGGGTTCGCTGCTTCTCGATGGTCTCGCTCGTGATCCTATTAGTCACAACCAATCCGCTGATCGCGTTTTTGATCATGGGCTCGCTGGAGGCCTGGCATACACCAGCTCCCATCACGCCGACAGAACACTTCGATGCCATCGTAGTGCTGGGCGGTGGTGTACAGGACCGCGGAACACTCCGCCCGAGAATCGAATTGACTGAGACATCCCAGCACCGCACGTTTTGCGGAGTAGAACTCTACCAACGAGGCTTGGCCCCAATTCTTTTGCTCTCCGGCGGCGACAACCGCATCGACGGTCATGGCCCCGTTGAGGCATCCGTAATGAAAGAGCGGGCACTTCGCCTTGGGATCACAGCCGCAGCTATCATCGAAGAAGCACGATCTCGCACCACATACGAGAACGCTGTCGAGTCGAGTCGCCTTCTACGGGCAAACGCTTCCGTCTTGCTAGTAACCAGTGCCTACCACCTGCCGCGAGCCGTCGGACTTTTCACCAAGCAAGGGCTGAAAGTAACTCCGGCTCCCTGTTGTTTCTACTATGGGAATCATCCTTCTGAGAATTGGATGAGTTTGGGCATCTTTGCCCTGGTCCCCAGTCCTGACGCGTTTGACCATGTCTCGAAGGCCATCGGTGAGATGATCGGCATGCTGGTGTATTGGGTAATGGGAAAATTCTGAGTCAGCTCTAATTCACACTCCGATCCTCTCGGGTCACGGTCCCGGTCAATTGATAGATGCCACCTTTATGGTCGACCACATAGAGTTCCCCGCTTTCATCCTCCCCGAATGAGGAAATCAGCCGGTTTGTCTTGAGCAAGAGCTGAGGATCACGCCAATCCGAGTCGTTTCCTGTTTTGCGATAACGAAAGATCTCACCGGTACAAAAATCCCCATACAAATAGTCACCCTTGATAAAAGCTAACTGGGACCCTCGATACACATACCCACCGATTACTGAACATCGGCCCTTCTCATGGGGGTATTCCAAAAGTGGAAGCCTCAGCCCGGTAGTCTGACAGAAGAGTGCCGGATCAAAACAGTGAAACCCCTCCATCACTCGCCAGCCGTAATTTCCACCACGGATGACCAGATCAATTTCCTCCCATTTGTTCTGTCCGACATCGGCCACCCAGAGTTCCCCCGTTTTGGCGTCGAACGAAAACCGCCAGGGATTCCGTAAGCCGAACGCGAAGATTTCCGGAAGGCCGCCCTCTTTGGCGAATGGGTTATCCGAAGGAATTCCATAGAGGTCGCCATGGTCCACATCGATCCGCAGGATTTTTCCCAGCAGCTCGTGGGGATTTTGTGCGCGATTGTCAGGATCGCCGCCCGATCCGCCATCGCCACGCCCGATATACAAATACCCATCAGGCCCGAACACCACCATCCCGCCGTTGTGATTCGCATAGGGCTGCGGCACGACCATCAGAACCCGTTCATCGCGTGAGGCCTGCGTGGGTACAGCACCACGTCGGTACTCCGCCAAGACCGTGGCCCCGTCTGACTTTCTGTTGTAATTTACAAAAAAGCAGCCGTTGCGCCGATAGTCTGGATGGAACGCCAATCCCAGAAGACCTTGTTCTCCACCTGACAAAACTCGCTCTGTTATATCCAGGAATGGGGTGGAAAGCAGGACGCCCCGCTCCAGTACGCGAATCCGACCGGGCTGCTCGACGACAAAGAGCCGTTCGGATCCATCACCCGCATGAGTGAGAAAGACCGGACTCTCAAGGCCATCTGTCACGATTGGAGTCAATGCGACCATCGTCTGACGGGCCGTGGTACGGTCTGTTTCGGCCAATCCCGCAGTAGGCTGCAACGCGACGACCTGAATCAGCATTGCCCCTGCTAACAACAAGGACCACCGGAGCAGCCAGCGAAGCATGTGTCAATTTCTCCCGCGAGAACGCAACTCAATGAATTCGATCAGGGCTCGATAGGTCAGTTCCCTCGTTCTGGCCTTGCTGGCAACCTGATTTCCAATGTTTCCCTCCAACCACACCCGGTCGGACACCTGCGCAGCAGCCTCATTACAGAGGTTCCACATGTGGTGGAGAAAGCCTTCGGGAAGACCCACTTGCATGCCTTCAGATTCAATGCGGTCATCCAGCAATGCAAGCAGATCGGAAATCGCTTGATCTGGCCGGTACGACGCCGCAGTAAAGCCAAACTGCTCCTGTGCCAGCGTCTCCTGCGTGGCCTGATCGACAAGATCGCACATATATTCTTTGAGAAGCCCGATTACGTGACCGGAGAGGATGATAGGAGATTCCATGACACATTATCGAGCTTCTTCTACGAAGGAGCAAGATCGCCAGATTTCACAGACCAATGTTGACCAGCCAACGAACCCTTCTCTATGATGCCTATCGAATACGCATCGTCACGGATCTACCGACACATGACAACCCAAGCGACCGAACGGTTTG
>JACPZN010000049.1 GCA_016195505.1 Nitrospirota bacterium
ATAATTCTTTGGGAATGGCGGTGCAATTGACCCCGATAAACGGCCCCGATGCCCGCGGCCCGTTGTGGTGAATGACGTGCGCGAGAAACTCTTTCCCCGTGCCGGTTTCCCCGAGCAGCATCACGGAGGATTTGGGACTCTCCGCCACCTCTCGCACTTGCTCGAGCATCTGCTGCATGGCCGGACTGCGCGCTTCCAGATTCGTCAGCTGGTACTTGTTATCCTGCCGACTCAATTCAGAATCGAGTCGCTGGCGGAGCCGTAACACTTCGAGCGCCCGCGAGATCACCGAATCGATGCCCTCCAGATCAACCGACTTGATCATGAAGTCGTAGGCCCCCAGCTTCATCGTTTCGACGGCATCCTGCACGGTCGCATAGGCCGTCAGCATGATGACGGTTGTCGACGGCGCCAGCTGACGCACATGTTTGAGCGCCTCGAGACCGCTGAGGCCTGGCATCTTCACATCGAGCAACACCAGATCCGGGACGCTGTGTTGCAGCCCCTCCAGCAGCGCTTCACCTGATTCATACCCCACCGCGTGATGGCCTTGCCGTGTCAGCCGTTTCACGATGGCCCCGCGAATCGCTTGCTCGTCGTCGGTCACGTAGATCACGGCGGGCATCGGTTAGCCTTTCACCAGCTGGACATCTTGGGTAAGAGGCAGCCAAATACTGACGATGGTGCCTGCTCCAACCAAACTCGTCAGATGGATATCCCCACGATGCCGCTCGATAATGTTCTTGCAGATCGCCATTCCTAATCCGGTGCCATGTGGCTTTCCTGAGGTAAAAAATGGCTCAAAGACGCGGGACAATACCTCCAAGGAAATGCCTTTACCGGCATCTTTGACTTGAATCATGATGCCGGGCTGTTCATGGTGGAATGATTCATGCGCCGTGATGTCTATGGCCGCTCCGTCCATGGGGGAGGCATCAATCGCGTTGTCGATGACGTTCAAGAGCACTTGCTCGATCTGATCTCGATCGGCATGCAGATGGTCGGCCGCCGCGGAGAAAGACGTTCGGACTTTCAGATGTTTCGCCTGCAGAGGTCCACTCAACAATTTGAGGACCTCGGTGATGAGGTCCGACAGCACGAATCGAGCCAGCGCGAGTTTGCGAGGCCTCGCATACTCCACAATCTGATTCACGATCCGATCCATTCGTCTGGTCTCGTGTAAAATCACGTCGATCTCAGCACGTCTCGGATCGGACTTTTCGAATTCATCCAATAGCAGCGATGCGGTCGAGCCGATCCCGACCAAGGGATTCCTGAGCTCATGGGCAATGCCGGCCGCCATCTGTCCCAACGTGGCCAACTTCTCGGCCCGACTTAACCGTGATTGCAGGGAGTCCAGTGCCGTAATGTCGATATTGAACCCCACATAGATCGGATCGGGGGTGTTGAAATCCGAGATCGGCACGCGCCGGCTCAGGATAGTCAGCATCCCGCCGTCTGCATGGACAAACCGGAAGATCATTTCGCACTGGCGGCCTGCCGCGACGGCCCGTGAAAAATCCGACATCACACGATCGACATCTTCAGGATGAATTCGTTGACGGAAAGTATCGGGATTGATCTGTTCGTCAGGGTCAAGTCCGGCCAAGATTTGATTATGTCGGTTGCTGAACGTGACGTGCATCCCCTTCGTCGTAAAGATGCCGATCGGAGCGTGATCCACCAGACCGCGGTATCTGGATTCGGAGGCGGATAAATCCTCGTTCAGTTTCCGGAGCGACGCCTCGGATTTTACCACTTGATCAAGATGTTCCCGAATCTGCTGACTCATCTCTTGCATCACCCTGGTGAGACCTCCGATCTCGTCATTCCGATCCAACACAGGGATCGTGGGAACAAGCGCGCCAAAGGAATTGCCCACGGCCGTCGACAGGTTGACAAGAGGGACCGCAATCGATTGGGCGATCAGATAGAGGGCAGAGACGAGGAGGAAAAACGTGAGCAGTCCACCGCCTAAAATTGCAAGAAGTGTTGACGTGCGATCCTGGTTCATTTGAGCGATCGCATCGAGCGCGCTTTGCTCTTCGAATGTGTCGAGCTGTGCCATCCAACTCCGAAACTCATTCATCAGGGCTCTTCCTCGCCCATCTTTGATGTACTTCAGCACCGAATCCTTCCGGCCAGCTTGAAGCTCGCGGATAAGTTCCTCCTTCTCTTCGATAAACCGGCTCACGAAGGCTTCAGCGTCTTTGAAGTGGTGTTGTCGGTCTTCTGACAGTCTCTTCTTGAGTTCCTGTCCGGTCCCGCGAAGTCCCTCCAGCGCCTCACGGTAGGGCTGAAGATCCCGGGCATCTTCGGTTAATACGTACCCCCGAAAGCCGGTCTCCAAGTCGACCACCAGTCGCATGTATTGGGCGGCAGCCTTCTGGGTCAGGTAGAGATCGTTCAACCGCTCTTCGTCCTGTGAAAAGATTTGCAAATTGCTATAGGTCACAATGCTGACGAGGATGAACATCTCTCTGGTCTGCCCCAACTCTGACAGGGCCACATTCACGGTCAACGGGCCGAGGTCATGGGGGAAATGCGGGGTGTTTGTTGACGCAGCAGTAAAAGGCGCTTACACAAAACTCTATCAGGGTATCGTTGGCTCCTCCTATATGAGGGAATGATCGACCCCACAGCACCCCTAACAGGTTCGTCCATCAGGAGGACGGTCGTCTTCGGATTCTGCGCTACGTTGTGAACGTGCGCGACCAATCCTTAGTGATGTGCTTTATCCTTGGCTCCGCCCTCAACCTGACGGCGTAGCGCAAGATTCTCTAATGCCCGGTTCACGACCGGGTCCACCATTTTGAGATCTACGGTCTTAATGATGAAATCGTACGCCCCAAGTTTCATGGCCTCAACCGCTTCTTCGACGGTTCCATACGCAGTCAGAATGACCACCATCGCATCTTGCGATTTCTTGCGAAGTGCCTCGAGGATTTCGATCCCCGATCTTCCAGGCATCTTCAGATCAAGGAGAATCAGATCGGGGAAGCCTTGGTCAACCGCGGCCAGCAGTTCATCTCCGGACTTGAAAGCCTTGACTTGATGCTGGCCCTGGGACAATCGCTTTACAAGTGCGTTAAGAAGCACGGGTTCATCGTCTGCAACATAAATGCTTGCTGGCATTGCGGCACTCCTTTCTATCTGGTTCGGTAAAATAACGTGGTGTTCAGGCTACATAGCGATCTATCACCTCCAACACCTGCGAATGCCAGGCGATGACAGCTCTGCGCACGTGCATCTTCTCCTTCAGGTCGGGAAATTCATCTCGGATAATTCCGGCGGCACACTCAGCCATGAAGCCGCTCCCGCCCCTGACGCGGTTGCATATACCACGAGTCGTCATGCGAAGGCGATAGCGCTTTCGGTGAATTTCACGCGATAGGCCAGACTGTGATCCGAGAGTCC
>JACPZN010000111.1 GCA_016195505.1 Nitrospirota bacterium
CAGGCCATCAGTTTGGGGTCTATGTCCCGCAGCTGGGAGATGGTCGCGCAATCCTTTTGGGCGAAGCGCGAAACGAGCGGGGCGAGCGATGGGATTTGCAACTCAAAGGCGCAGGCCTCACGCCCTTTTCACGAGACGGCGATGGCCGCGCGGTTTTGCGCTCGACGATCCATGAATATCTCTGCAGCGAAGACATGTATGGCCTCGGCATTCCGACGACGCGAGCGCTCTGCATCATCGGCAGCGACCACAAGGTCTATCGCGAACAGGTCGAGACCGGCGCGATCGTACTTCGCATGGCACCCTCTCACGTGCGGTTCGGTTCGTTCGAGATTCTCTATTATCGGAAACAACATGAGCAGCTCAAAGTGCTGGCCGACTCGTGATTGTGCAGGGCCGCGACAAGCTCTGTGAGCAAGTGGATGAAATCACAGGAGCCAAGGTCTGGGGACTCTTCACCGATATCGATGTGCAGCTCGGAGAACGGGTCTTCGTCTTTACGATGGATCGGGAATTGCAGAACGGGAATAGGTAGCAGACTGCCGGGTGGTGGATCCAGAAGTAGCGGCTTCAAAACCCGTCATTCACTCCATTTCTTTACTTCGATGCTGGCTGCAGAGGTGCTGATCAGGGGCAGAAGGCGGTTCATGGCAGAATAGGGCGACCTGATTCTTCAACGATCTTCCCGCTCAGAACGTGCGCGCATTGATCCACATGTGCACAAGAATGCTCGCGCCATACCCAAGCGCAATAGCCGGAGTCCATTTGAGATGACTAAAAAACGTATATTTCCCTTTCGCCTGCCCCATCAGCGCGACACCAGCCGCAGATCCGATGGAGAGAAGACTTCCCCCGACTCCTGCGGTCATCGTCACTAATAGCCATTGGCCTTCGGAAATGTCTGGGTTCATGGTCAACACAGCGAACATGATCGGGATGTTATCGACAATCGCCGACAAGAGCCCGATCATGATGTTGGCGAAGGTTGGACCCCACTGGAGGTAGAGCACTTGGGAGGCCAAGGCCATATAGCCGATTTGGCCAAGCCCACCGACGCACATGACGACTCCGTAGAAGAACAACAGAGTGTCCCACTCAGCTCGAGCAACCTTTTGAAACACATCAAACGGGAGGACATCTCCAATCACACCTTTGTTGTCGGCCGAGGAATGTTGCCGTTTCCGGTTCAGGTAATGTCCAAACAATCCAAGAAACGAAAACCCGGTCATCATCCCCAGGACTGGTGGCAGATGAAGGAAATTGTGAAAGCCGACCGCCGTGCAAATCGTCAGAAAAAACAATCCGATAATGCGCTTGGCTCCGATCTTCATGTGCACCGTTTCAGCGGACGGCGGTGGAGACATTCGCGGGACGGCATAATGCATGATCGCGGCTGGCACAAGGAAGTTCACCGCTGAGGGAATAAACAGCTGAAAAAAATCAAAGAAATCAAGAATCCCCTTTTGCCACACCATCAGGGTTGTGATATCTCCGAAGGGGCAGAATGCTCCACCCGCATTGGCCGCCACCACGATATTGATGCACGAGATGTTGACAAATTTCGGGCTGTGGGCTCCCACAGCCAAGACCACCGCACACATCAAGAGGGCGGTGGTGAGGTTGTCAGCCAACGACGAGATAAAAAAAGCCAGGATCCCAGTGATCCAGAAGAGTTGCCGGTAGCT
The DNA here is from genome assembly GCA_016195505.1 of Nitrospirota bacterium. Lineage (GTDB taxonomy): Bacteria > Nitrospirota > Nitrospiria > Nitrospirales > Nitrospiraceae > Nitrospira_D. The sequence continues at coordinate 1,686 of JACPZN010000111.1, forward strand.
GAACCCATTACGAACCAGCCACGAGCGGATTGAATCGAACACGAGTCGTTCGTCGAGGGCGTTGATGTAGGTCATGGCGACCAGCAGGAACAGCATCAATTCCGCGTATTCCATCAGGTTGTGCCGGAAGGCATTTTCAACCGTTTCGGTTTGACCGTGCGGATATGCGAGGGCGATCGCCGCCCATATGATCCCAGCAGCAAGAATCACCGGTTTGGACTTGCGAAGGTGGGTAAACTCCTCGGACATGACCAGCACATAAGCCAGGACAAAAACGCACAGCGCAAAATACCCCACTGGTGAGGTGGTCAAGTCAATCCGTGTGTGCGATTCTGTTGCCGCCAACGTGAGAGAAGGCAACCCGAAGACGATGAACACAGAACCAAGACTGACGTGAAAGAAACGGTGCGCATTAAACAGCAGGCACCAAACGCGCATGAAAAAGAGGGGAAAGCGGTTCACGCACGGCCATCCCTTCGAGGACTATCACCGTTGGCTGAGAGAACGGCTGTTCGTCTTTACGGTGGATCGGGAATTGTCGAATGGGA
>JACPZN010000112.1 GCA_016195505.1 Nitrospirota bacterium
CTTCGCGATAATCATAGGAGTGCAGGAAGACGCGCCCTTCCAGGTCCAAACCCTTCGATAGCCCCCGCCGCCCGATCAGGAACGAGGTATTGCCCGACAGACCCCACTCAGGACGCACCTGACTCCAGTCGACGCTTCTTCGACGCACGTGCGTTTCCGCTCTCTTTCCCTCTAACGGCTGTTGCACATCGGGGAACCGTCCGCAGCGCTCATAACTCGCGAGTTCGGCTGCCTCCTTCAAATCATCTTGGAGCCTCGCCAGGTCTGCGCGATGCGTCGGCGGGACGTTTTCCAGATCGAACAGCAGCACCTCGTCGGTGGTCGTGTTCATCTGGCCGGCAAGGAAATGCGTATCGGAAGGGATCTCAATGCCAGTCTTGGCCTGCCGTTCTCTTACTCGTGGGTTGTTCGCCATCATCGCGAGGACACGGGCATTGGGCTTGCCTTCATTGCCGCCGCAGGCGCCGCAATCGAGGGCGGATTCGTACGGATTGTTCTCCGACGTGCTCCGTACGAGCGTGATGCGGGAACTCCGCAGGCCGAGCTGTTCATGGAGCGCCTTCCTGACGATGGCCTGTTGTTCTGCGAGGAGCATCTCCGCTGTCTCGGCCGGCGCCAGCTTGTCCACGGTCAGCGTCGTGGCCAACGACGGCACGAACAGATGCCGTAGCCAGGCGGTCCAGCGCCTATAAAGCAACGGCAAGAGCGTCTTGCCGAAGATGGGCAATCCATAGAACCAGCCCAGCGATTCCACCATCACGTACGGCGTCACCACGTTCTCTTTCAAATCGTGAAGGAGGGTGTGGCCTGCGTGGACCCACTTGGCGCGCGCCTCGTGCTTCGAGACCTTATGATCCAGGTAGCTTCGCGGGATCTCGCGCACTTCGTTCTTGGCGCGCATGATCACCGGGAACTGTTCGGTGTCGTGTTCCTTGCCCCAGGCTCGATAGCGGATGAAGGCGGCGAAGAAACCGGCGAAGCCATAGGTCTCGTGAGGACCGACCGATTCGAGATGCCGGCGGAACGGTTCGGAGCGCACGTCGATACAGGCTTCCATCCAGTCGATCACTTGCTTTAGATCGGAAGGGGAACTTTCGACGAGCTGTGCTGGCTCGATCTCCAACGATCGAGCCAGCACGAGCAGTTTTCTAGCCGAACCTCGGCGTACAGCAGCCTCCTGGCGCGGAGCCACATCCGTTCGATAGCGCTCGAGCACGGTCTTCCAGCCGTTGGTTTTCTGATGTGATAGCCGATCAACTTCCTCGGCATACAGGGCGGGCAAGCGGCTCGCGATCCGCTGTCTCCGCAGATAATATTCTTCGACATGCGTGCGCATGTACGCGGCGATCGCGTTGTATTGTCCCTCGATGCCAAGCTCCTCCTTGCAGGCCTTCTGCACCAGCTCACGTGCATACCAGAGACGGATGGCGAGGAACTTCACGAGGCCGGCCGGGTACGTCTGCTGCCAAGGGTAGTCCCGTTCTTCGCCGCGCCACTTGATGAAACCGGCCCAGCCCGGCAGCGCGGTCAGTTGTAGAGATAAATAATCCTGTCGCAGTTCATGTGGAATGCCGAGCGCATCCAGACTGTCCAGAAGAGCGTCTTCCGGATACTCGGGAAGCAACGCGATCTTTCTGCGGCTATCCGCAATGCCGCACAACGACCATTCCTGCGCGGCGAGCCTCTTCCAGGCGCCGTAGAGTCCCTTTTTACGCTCCGGCATGGCCCACGTCGCATGGCCCTCGTCCAGGAACGCCTCGCACCACTTGATCAATTGATCGTTGATCTGCCGGACAATCTGTGTGCCGAGCGTATCGTCGCACCAGTGTGAGAGCGTGAGCCAGCGCCCTAATGCCGCCTCGTCGCCTTCCGCGATCGTACTGATCCGCTCACCCAGGTCTCGAAAAATCATGACGGATTCGAGCCGGGCTGCAATGCGGTTGATCAAGTCGTCCGCGGGATCCGGAAGCTGGTCGTCGAGCGGTTCGATGACGGATGCGCAGAGTCCCTCCGCCAGGCAGGCGAACAGAACTGCGCCATGTGTGACCGTGCGCGATCCGATGACCACGTGCTTGTCTTGGGCGAGCGGCTTCAAGGCGTCACTAAGATGCCGGGATTGAATCCGGCCGGACTTCAGGTACTCGCGATACAGATGGCTGGAAAGATATCCGTTGCCACCCATGAACTGCTTGCCGCGCCGGACGGTTTCTTCGAACGGGAGATACTCGAGGCTATGAAGCGGATTGTGGTGCACGAAAGTCCGCATCGGCCAGTACTGAGCGATGACTTCCCCGGCGAGGCGGACCACCCCGCGCAGTTCCATCCGTCTGGATTCGATGTCGGGCGATTGAGTTACCTGTTCCATGTGAGCTGATCCATGACGGAGTTGGCGGCATGCATCATCGGTTGACCGGCCGCGAGCAGGCTCGCGGGGACCAAGCCTAACGCGAGCAGGGCCAGCACGAGCACCAACAGGGCACCGAACTCCGTGCCGAGCAGATCGGTGTAACGTAGCTCCGGCCGCCGTGCGCCGAAGAGTAGCCGCTGTATCATTTGCATGATGTACCAAGAGGCGGCGAGCCAGGCGATCAGCGTGGCGAACAGGCCGACCGAGGAGGGCAGCGCCGAAGTCAACAGCAATCCCATAAACCCGCTGAAGACGCCGAAAGGCGGCAGGCCCATCGCCGCCAACGCCAACAGCGAAAGCAGGACGGCGTATTGCGGCATCGCCGATGCCAAGCCGCTGATGGCTTGTGGGTCGATATCATCGCCGTATCGCGTGCGGATAACCTGCCAGGCGATCAGAAGCCCGCTCGTCGCCAGGCCTACGGCTCCAACCAGCAATGCGGCCTGAGGCGTTGCCGTTCGTGTGGCTGCGGCAAACCACCAGAGCATCGAAAAGAACGAGAGGCTTCCGTAGGCCAGCAAGAGCCGCATGCGGGATTGCCCCAGCGCTTTGATCGTGCCGTAGAGGGCTCCCGCCAGCGCAAAGAGGCCCACGGTCGATGAGACGGCCTCCGGGACCGTCGGCATGACCGTCGAAATTCCGTGCAGGCCCACCACCGGGAGCAACAGCACGATGAATGAGGGTAAGCTGCCAGGCAGCCTGGTCAAGGCCGTGATATAGCCATCATGGAAGGGCACGAGCGGCAAGCCCAGCATGGAAACCACCGCTGCCAGTGGCAGCAGGTAAAGCGGCAAGAGGCCTTCGGACGGGGTCTCGAGCTGGCCGGAGAGCCCTGCCATTGCCACGAGACTGATGACAGACCAGATGATGGACGACAGTCTCAGGCGATGGGGATTCGACCAGGTGGCCAGGCTCATAAGCGCGCCCAACAATGGGATGCCAGCCAGCAGCCATGGAACGAAGGTTCCGTCTATCATCGCGACCAGCCCCGTTCCCTTTTATCGAATCGGTGAATTAGTCGCATGATGGTCTGCTCAAGCAGCTGATATAGTTCATCAGCATAGAGCCGATTCATGAACAGCACGTAGAGGCGGATCTTCACGCCGTCGATCCAGGCCGGCATCCATATGGTCTGTCCATGGGCGCGCATGTACAGGTATGACCAGCTGAGGATGGTCAGGACCGTGGCCATAAGGATGATGAGGTCGAAAAGCCGGTTCGGAAGATATGCGGCCTGGAAATAGGAGGCAACCTCTGCTGGATTGGGATACAAGAACGAGGTGAAGGACTCGACGGCGAACAGATAGACGAAGACGACGAATAGCAATGTTAGCAACATGGCCGCCGACACTTTCCACGAGGCCACGGCGCGTAAGCGCGTCAGGGTCAGAATGGCCTGCGACGATGTGATCCAAATAAAAAAGAGAAAGATGACGGTGCCTTGGGATTCCAGCAAGGGAATGCGCAGGACTCCGTGTGTGATGAGCAGAATCAGCAGGGGGATCAACAGCGTGGTCACGAATCCGGTCGACCAGGTCAAACGGGAGAATCCTTCTTTGACAGACCGCTGGGCCGTTTGGGGGAAGTGAGGCTCCGATCGTGCTTTGTGGATGACGTTGCCGCAGTTCAGGAACACGGTGGCTTTGAACAGTCCATGGGCGATCAGATGGAATACGGCGAGAGAGAACGCCCCCAAGCCACATTCCATGATCATGTAGCCCATCTGGCCGATCGTCGAAAAGCCAAGCGTCTTCTTGATGTCGTTCTGCGCCAGCATCATGGAGGCGCCCAGAATCGCCGTCAGGGTGCCGACGACGAAGGCGACGTGCAAGGTGGTTGAGCTCATTCCGAAGAGCGGAGCCAGACGGTTGATGAGAAATCCACCGGCATTGATGATGCCCGCATGCAGCAACGCATGCACCGGCGTTGGGGCATAGAGAGATCGCGGCAGCCAGACATGCAGTGGAAACTGCGCGGACTTGCTCATGCCGCCGATGAAGAGGAGCAACGTCACCACCGTCGCCCCGTTGATCTCCCATCCGGGTAGAGGCGACCATGTCACGGCCGCCGCTTTCGCTTTGTCGAACAGATCCGGAAACTCCAAGGTTCCATAGAGCTGATGGGCGAGCACAAGTCCTGCCATAAATGCGATGTCCCCCGCTCGCAGCAACGTAAAGGTTCTGAACGCTCCGGCCAGCGTCGCTGCGTGGCCATGGTTGTGGGCGAGCAGATACAGCAGGTAGCTCAGGAGCTGCCAGAACACGAAGAGCATCACGAGATTCGCACTTGCCACCATGCAGAGCAGCACGAAGGTTGTAAAGCCGATCAGGGCCAGGTACCGGCGGTCATGGGGGTCCTGATACATGTAGCCGACCGAATAGGTGTAGATGATGGTTCCCACACCGGAGATCAATACCATCATGACCGCGCTGAGGCGATCCACGTAGAGACCAAGCGGGATGGCGAGCGAGACAGCAGAAGCGGGATCATACAACCGGAGCGTGACCGGGCCTTGCGTGGAGACGATGTAGAGGGTCGCGATGGCGCCGCAGAAGGCCGCGCCGATCGGCCAGGCGGCGAGCTTCGCGCGTTCATCTCGTGTTCGGTCGGACCCGATCACAACGAGGAGCGAAGCCAATAGGGGGAGCAATGGGACCAGCAGCACAGCCAACACGAGCGTCTCCTAACCCAAAAACACGAAAGCCAACCGCAGGTTCGATTATTCGTCGAAACAAGTCAGTTGGCTTGTACTGCAACCGGCCTCTCGATCGAACTGCCGGTCACCCTACGGGCCAAGGCACATCGAACTCGGCGTCTTGCGAGTCTTCGACGTTCGTCGGGACCGGCAACAGCGCCATTGATCAACCGCGGGTCCATCAATAATACGGTGGGGAGACCAGCGTCAAGCGCCGAAGAACGAAATGAGTCCTCTCCGCCGGGTAGGATGGTTCCAAAGACCCAGAGTGAAGGGCTGGATACAGGGACGGGCTCGGCTTTGCACTTGTTTGCATACCCAGGCGACTCTATAATCCTCTCCTATCATTGAGAGGAGTGACGGCAGGTGCCCTGGCGGGACGATGCATCATGGAAAACGCCATACGGAACGCGATCATCAAGTTTGAGCAGGAGTTCATGGGGCGCGGTCCGGACGACGTGCGCGCTTTCATTGTGCGGGATCTGGTGGTGGCCAGGTTGAAGGGAGTCCTCACGCCAGCGGAACGGCAACTGGCCAAAACCCCTGAAGGTGTGGACATGGTCAAGCGCCTACGGCAGAATTTGATCGCCCAGGGTCGCGACAAGCTCTGTGAGCAGATCAGCGAGATTACTGGAACCAAGATTCTTGGCGTATTCACCGACATCGATGTACAGCTGGGGGAACGGGTTTTTGTCTTCACGGTCGATCGTGATCTTCAGGGCGGCGGCCGATAGGAACGCTTGCAAAAAAAGGGATCACCCTGGCATCCTTGAGCGATGGCTCGTCACTCGATGGAGATGCTTTCCTTCGACAATTCATACGCCCGTCTGTCCGAATCGTTCTATGCCAAGCTGAACCCCACGCCGTTTTCAGACCCTCCGTATCTCATCAGTTTCAATCCAGCCGCCGCCGAGCTGATCGACCTCGATCCCGACGAAGCGAAACGTCCTGAATTTGCCGGCGTCTTCGGCGGAAGTCTGCTCGTACCAGGGATGGAGCCGCTGGCAATGCTCTACTCTGGTCATCAGTTTGGCGTCTATGTGCCGCAGTTGGGAGATGGACGTGCCATCCTGCTAGGTGAAGTACGGAACGAGCGCGTGGAACGATGGGATCTCCAGCTGAAGGGCGCAGGCCTCACGCCTTTCTCGCGTGATGGGGATGGGCGTGCGGTCTTGCGGTCGACCATCCGTGAATACCTCTGCAGTGAAGCGATGCATGGGCTCGGTATTCCGACGGCGCGGGCGCTCTGCATTGTCGGCAGCGACCACAAGGTCTATCGTGAACAAGTCGAAACCGGCGCGGTCCTGACCCGCATGGCTCCCTCGCATGTGCGGTTCGGCACGTTCGAGATCTTCTACTATCGGAAACAATATGAGCAGCTCACAATGCTGGCTGACTATGTGATTTCGAACCATTACCCGCATCTCGTAGAAGCGACAGACAAATACGCACGCTTCTTTGACGAGGTGGTCGAACACACCGCAAGGTTGATTGCCCAGTGGCAAGCCGTCGGTTGGGCCCACGGCGTGATGAATACCGACAACATGTCGATCCTTGGGATCACGCTTGACTACGGACCATTCGGCTTTATCGACGACTACGATCCTGGCTTTATCTGCAACCATTCGGACCACAACGGCCGTTATGCATTTGACCAGCAGCCATTCATCGGCCTGTGGAATCTCAGTTGTCTGGCCCAGGCACTCTTGCCGATTGTTTCGAAAGAAGAGTTGAAGACCTCGCTGGACCGATACACTGCTACTCATCAAGCACAGTACCTAGAGCTCATGCGAAGAAAATTGGGTCTCGATGGTGCACAAGCCGATGATGAATCGCTGGTGAACAGTCTGTTGGCCCTCATGTCGGAGAGCCATGTGGATTACACGAACTTCTTCCGCGCTTTGGGGGATTTTCGCTCAACACCCGGCGATCAGAATGAAAGCCTCCGGGACTACTTCGTGAACCGGGATAGGTTCGATGGCTGGGCCGCTCGCTATCGTGCTCGGCTATGCGAACAGACCAGCAGTGATGCCGAGCGGTGCGAACGCATGAACAGGATCAACCCGAAATACGTGTTGCGCAACTATCTGGCTCAGACAGCTATCGAAAAGGCTCAGCAGAAGGACTTCTCCGAAATCGATCGGTTGCTCACCCTGCTTCAAAATCCCCACAGCGACCAGCCAGGCATGGACACCTACGCAGCCCCGCCACCCAACTGGGGCAAACATCTGGCGGTGAGTTGCTCGTCGTAGCTAGGTGCCAATTTCCCTATTCTGGTCTCTGCCCGGCTTGCCATCCCCCGCACTGTGTAGTGTAGAGTGTCGGAACCTTCACCTCCGGACCAGGTTCTATGGCGAAGATACACGGCGAATCCAAGCTGGCGATCGCGGGGGCGCTCACCCTGGTGCTCGCGTTCGCCGGCGTGTTGCTTGTGAAGGAACCGTTGCGCAGTTCGCGTCCGATCGGAACCGGATTGGAAATGAAACAGACT
>JACPZN010000098.1 GCA_016195505.1 Nitrospirota bacterium
CATGTTCCTCTCGTCTCGAACCCTGAGGCAAAAGCAACAGATCGGAACGAAATCATCCATGGCACCCTCCTCAAGCCTAGGCCCGACCCTCGATGAAGGCCCCCCCATGGCGGTCATGAAGAGGCCGGAACCGTGCGGACCGATTGACGAGACGTCTTCTGTCCTCTCACACATCGCCGGTCCCTCGGGCGAAGACGATTCTGGACGATCACACGGTCGATGATCTCGCCGCAGGCCACACATCGCCACGCCAGAATACCGTCATGCCCGCTGCCGCTCGCCCACTCGAGGAGATCCACAGGACACATGAAGCCACGACACCGATGACAACTCATCCGCTCTTTGCTTCCCGTCAAAGCGGGCATCCTGCTATGTCGCAACATGCTCTCAGTTACCCATTACCCATCGATCGCGGGTCCATGACTATGTACCGGACGTGGCCACTTCTGCCCCGACGAGCTGAGGTCCGACCGGAGCACATGATTGATATGTGCGAACTCGACCGGCTTGACCAGAAAGTGGCGAACCCCTTGGCGAAACACAACTTGTGTCAGATTCTCGCTGGCCTGGTCCGCAATCGCGACCATCGGCACACGAGGGCACAAGGTCTGGATCAAAAGCAGTATCTCAGACATACCGATCCGTGCCGCAGGCTCAGAAAAGCTGCGGCCGACAAAGACCGCCTGCGGGCGTATCTCACTGAGTTCCTCGATCGCCGCATCAACGGAGCGAACGAGCACCGGCTGGTAGCCGTGGGCCGCAAGCCAATCGGCGAGTTTGATCCCAAAGTCCGCGTCCTGTTCCACAATCATCACGCACAGTCTCTCAGCATCCTGCTGGTTCGCCATCACCAGACCGCCTTTCACTCCTGTCTCAGGCTTCTGCCACCTCGCGCTGGACATGAAAGCACCGTATCGGATCACGATTAAGGAAGTATTTCGGTTCGGTTGCGGGGTTGTAAAATCCTTCCGTTCTCGACCGCCTGCTCCGTGCACGCGCTTGTTCATACCCCATGCCAGGCATTATCCTCATGCTCCTATATGTTTACTTTCCAGCGAGGATTGGATCCCCCGTCCCGCTGACACAGCCCTTGGCTCCTCCAGTCTCATGAAACCTGGACTGGGGAGGAGGATCTGAACAGACGGAGAGGACATAGCCGAAACGACTTATACGGTTGAGCCTCAGCGTGCCCTGCCGGCTGAGCCGATCGACCGCCGCAAACACTTGGGCCCACGAATAGGCCGGCAGCCGTTGAGCCAGCTCATCGAGGGTGCAGGAGACGAGACCGATCACTTCATGGTAGATAACGAAGTCAACGCTGGGGACATACGTCTGTGTCATGGCAGGCTCCGCTTCCGGGATGAAGGGAATTTTCGATTGACCGGCCTCGTTGTCTCGAGGAGGAATTGAGGAGAGTACCATCGCTTCTGTGAGATCTGTTCGTTGCTCGTGTGAGCCAGGTTATAGCCGAGTCGTGGTCGAAGCCCTATCGAACGAAGTAGGATTTTCTTGTCGAATCGATTCAACCGGCACTGTCGTGAATTGTACGACAGAGGCGACGGACATGCGGCCTGCTGTCTTTCGAGTGCCGGGTGTTCAGCGGGAAAACCGGAGAGGGTGGGGATTGGTGCTCAACATGCTTACTCCACGAGTCCCTTTTGTATTGCGTATCGGGCCAGCTCCGCATTGGTCTTCATACGCATCTTTTCGAGAATCCGCGCCCGGTAGGTGCTGATCGTCGTGACGCTCAGGTTCATCGTGTCGGCGATCTGACTGATGGTTTTTCCCGAGCCGATGAGGCACAGCACTTCGTATTCCCGATCCGACAGTAGTTGATGCGCGTCCTTCTCGGCGCCGGGATTGACGGTGAAGGCAAGGGCCTCACCCAGCGAAGGGCTCACATATTTGCCGCCTTCGTGCACCTTTTTAATCGCCTTGACCAGTTCCTCCGGCGCGCTGGATTTATTGAGATACCCATCGGCGCCGGCTTTGAACATCCGGATCGCATACTGATCTTCAGGATACATACTAAGGATCAGCACCGGCAAATCGGGAAACTCCTGTCTCACTTGTTTGAGCGCATCCAGTCCGTTCATGCCGGGCATGCTGATGTCCATCACGGCTACGTCCCACGGTTTCCGCCTGAGCAACTCCAGCATCTCGTGGGAATTCCCAGCCTCGCCGATCTTTGCGCCTTGAAATCCCTCAACCACGAGATCCCGCACCCCTCGCCGAAAGAGAGGAAAATCATCAACCACAAGAACTTTTAACATGGGGCCTCCCATGGAGTCAGGTTCGCGATAGGCACCGGGGCAGACATGCTGTGACG
>JACPZN010000099.1 GCA_016195505.1 Nitrospirota bacterium
ACTGCGTGAGGAACTGGGCGACGTTCTCTTGCAGGTCATTTTCCACAGCCAGATTGCCGCTGAGGCTGGAAGCTTCACGGTTGACGATGTCCTCGACACGCTCGTCACAAAGTTGATCCGCAGACATCCCCATGTATTCGGAAACGGCGATCAACCTGGTGCAGTCTCGAATAGCGAACAGGTTTTGAGCCAATGGGAACAGATCAAGCGCGCCGAACGGGAAGAGGCCGGGAGCACGCAGTCGGCGCTTGAAGGAGTGCCGAAGACCTTGCCGGCGCTGTTGCGGGCGTATCAGATTCAAGCCAGAGCCGCCCGAGTTGGGTTTGATTGGCCGCAAAGCGCCGCAGGCTTCGAACAGGTGTTCGGAAAAGTGGCCGAAGAAATAGGCGAGCTGCGCGACGCGCTGTCCCAGAGTCAGTCGGGTGGACATGAACACATCGAGGCAGAGCTGGGAGACATCCTGTTCTCCCTGGTCAACCTCGCCCGCGTCCTGAAGGTGAATCCAGAAGAAGCGCTTCGCCGATCGACGAACCGCTTCATCGACCGCTTTCATCTCGTCGAAGCACAGGCCGCAGAGAAGGGCCGGTCGCTGACAGACATGACCCTGGCTGAAATGGATGCCCTCTGGGACGAGGCTAAGCAGCGCTTGAGCGGACGCCCGCCTGGCGCACCGGAACCGGCCCAGGCTTCTTCAAAGAAAGATGCCTCTCCATGAGCAAGAATCGAGAACCGTACGAAGAAGGAAAACGCGCAGGCGCCCACCCGTTGCTCGTGGTGTTCGGCATCCTTTTGGGACTCTGGCTCTTTGTCGCGCTGATCGTACCGAGCTCCAGAAACAAACAAGTGACCGGGACCGAAGGCCCCAACGTTTCGATCATCGAAGACCCTGAAGCCGCGCCCGTCATTTTCAAAGTCGAGACGACCATCCCTGAGATGAACACGATTGGACTGGTCGTGCCCGCTCAAGCAACGGACAGTCAAGTCGTCGGACTCCTGAAACGACTCAAACAGGAGCGGCTCGCCGGCAGTCTCAACGATCATGTGCCCGCCACCACCCCGGGCCACAAGCTCGGCGACCATGCGATCGCAGACATCTATATTTTTTCAGACAAGAAGTATGCGGAAGCCGATACCATCCGCACCTTGACCAGAGGGGCCCACACACCGGGCAACCTCTATCCTGACGCCATCCCGTTCGAAGTCGCCATGGAAGCGGTCCGCGGACATTATCGAATCGATCTGAACGATACCGGAAGCCCGGACAAGGGATCTCTTGGATTTGCAGACGAATCCGGCGTCCACTCCAAGCACTTCCGGAGAATCTTCTAGAACGGCTTTGATACGGTAGGTATGCGCGCTAGCCCCGGCTAGCTGCCGACCCGCTTTTTTATCTCCTCTCGTAGGGCCGCCTGCTCCTGTTCAAACAAAGTCCGTAGTTTCGGGAACAAGTGTGCCAGTGGACCGACAAAGGGTGCCAGCATCACATCGCGCCGTTCCGCCAGCATCCCTTCCGCCTCGGCGATTCGAACCTTCCAGTCCGCAATCGTTCGTGAAAGGATTTTTCCGATCACGAGCTGCTGGCCTGGAGAGCCGGCCACAGGGCCCAGCAACCGCTCTCTCAGCACATCAAGCTCGTCTGGAATCGACACTTTCACACGAACGCCATGCGGCGTCGCCCAGGTCGAGCGTTGAATCGAATAGTCGTACGAAAAGACCGGCTCACGCGGTTCACGAAAGGGTCCGCTGACATCGGAAATGGTCAACTTACTGTCCATCGATTGCATAGCGTGATCAGTTCTCCAAGATGACGTTCACAGGCTGTACTATAAGAGCTTCGTTCTAAAGAGGACAAGGGGAGGCTTACAGAAACATACTGCGGCTGATAATTAGCGCAGGACGTTTTCAGCCCCTGCCCCAAGAATTCAGAACGTTCCTATTTCTCCTGTGGATTGACACAGTTGCTGGCAGAAAGTAGCCTGCCTTGTTTTCGGAGGCTTATTTCTACAGATGTCCATCCCATAAGGGCTCTCTCTAGGCAGGGGGATGTTTTGACGCACCCAATATTTGACCTCATTAAAGGTGATGTGTACGCCGGAATAGCAGGGATTGATCTAGATTGTGAAAGCCTGGATCTAGGCAATGGTGTTCTGCTCTCCAAGACATCTGCCCACGTGTTAGCTCCATATATGGTGGTCTTCGACACAGATCAATCTAGCTCGCGTGCGAACTTGGATGGATTGAATGATTCTTTTGCGAGTGGCCCCGATGGCACAAGATGGATAAACGTTACAGATAAAACACAGTGCATTTCTACTCAGAGGGAATACCCCATTACTGCAGAGATATACTTTCCTGCTGGCGTCTTGTCGGCCTTGGCGGAGGATCGCATTTCCATAATCCGGTGGATTATTGCATTGTTGCGTATCTGGTCAGCTCCACAAGTATCAACGCCAATAATCGCAAACGTGTCTTTTGGGGCCGCCCTAAAGACGAAAGAAAGGCTGCTTCTTCCATTTGAAACTGAGCCACGTGGAATTCGCCTGGAGATGCCAAGCGGACAATCCCACAATTCTGATCGACTCTCCTGGGTAAGAGAATGCTGGGAGCCTGGGTTAGAGCTGGCCAGGAAACATAAGGAGTTGCACCTCGCGGTCCAAGCGATTGACCAAGCACATTTTGTTCATGACTGGGCTTTGGGCGTACTCTTGATCTGGGCAGCACTGGAAGGGCTGTTTTCTCCGTCGCGGAGTGAGCTACAGTTCCGAATATCGGCATTGATTTCTTCCTATCTAGAGCCTCCAGGCCACCAGCGGCGAACATTCCACAAACAACTGATAAAGCTTTATGAAGAGCGTTCAGCCGCGGCTCACGGGCGTTCATCGATTGACAGAAAGATACTCTTGGAGTCCATGGAGCTTCTTCGCCGCATCATTGTCAAAATGATTTCTGAATCAAAGGTGCCCTCGAAGGATGACTTAGAAGCCAGGCTTTTTGGTGGCTAGTTTTAATCTCAACAACCAGCCTGTTCGAATAACAGTCCAACGGGGTGAGGTCTAGCAATCTCACCTTGCTGCTCGGCCCTGCCAGCCTCCCACCGCATCCGGGAAACAAAGAGAGTATGGCGTATGGCTTATGGTCAATAGCAATAGAAAGAATCAATGAGGGATGCCACGAGAGCAGAAAGTCCTCCGTTGCGCCAATTGATGCGACCTCGTAAAATGGCCTCGCCGCCATGGAAGCTCTCACTCGCATCAAGACCAAGACGCCAAGCCCGTATCAACTTGCGGCCATCGAGATCGCCACTCACGACACGAAGACGTTTCGTTTCGGCCTTCCTGCGGATGCGACGTTGGACATGCTGCCCGGCGATTATCTCTACGTCCATGCCACAATCAACGGTAAGCCGGTAAAGCGGCCGTATACGCCGTCGTCGCTGCCCGGCACGACAGGCTCCTTCGACTTGACGGTCAAGCGCTACGAAACCGGCGTCGTTTCGAAATACCTCCATGATCAACACGTCGGAAGTACGGTGCTCATGAGTGGTCCGAACCCAGGCGGCCATTGGGTGGACGGTATGGCGAAGCGGGTTGGATTCGTGGCCGGAGGCACCGGCATCACCCCGATGATCTCCATCATCCGCTGGATTCTCACGAAGCGGATCGATGCGGACCTGTTCCTGATCTTTGCCAACAAGACCGAGGCGGACATAATTTTTCGAGAGGAATGGAATCAGGCCGTGCGCAAATATCGGAACTTCCATTGCTATCACGTCTTGGAGCAGCCGCCTGCGGGATGGCCGGAGGGAATCGGACGGATCACGGTCGATATCCTGCGCCAACATCTTCCTGCCCCCGATTCCGACGCCTGTATTTTTCTCTGTGGCCCGCCGCCGATGGTCGATGCCCTGGAAACCACGCTCAAAGAGCTTGGCCATTCAGAGCAGTCGATCATTCTCCCGTGAATAGAAATCGAAGACCCTTTTGTCGCAATATTCCCCATCCGGCGCCATCCCGCGTGAGGAGTTTCACCTCAGATCCCTGCATCCTTCGTCCTCTCGGTCTTCTCAACCGCCTGAATTCTCACTGTCGCTCGCGTGGCATGCTCCTCGCTCTGTGTGTTGCCTAACTAATTCTCAGCGTTGAGGGAGCATTTGCTGCGATCGCTCCCTACAATGAGATGGTAGACGTCAAGAGATCGAGATGCATATTTGGCACGATATCTGGCCAGAGCTCTTAGTGCTCCTCTTTCTTGCCGCCATGGCCGGCGTGATATTCCTGACATACTTTTTCACACGATAAGAGCAATGTCTTGGGCGACGGAGCGTTGAGACTGGTTCTGCGACAGCGTGCTGTTATGAAAGAGCCCGATCATTAACTGGAAGCTGAGCGGAAGAGCCAAAGCGCGGATGTCCCGAAAACGCAGTAACGAAGGAGACAGGTCATGACGCCTGAAGAGCAAATCACGAGGATGAAGAAAGCCATCAATCAGGCCATTAAGGTGATGGGAGACCGGTTTGGATCGACGGAGGCGGATGTCGAAAGGGCCATTCAGGAATTGAAGGCGTCGATGCAGGCGTCATCGGGGCCGGGCCCGTCTTCGGAGACATCGGCACGGCCAGGCAGCCAGTTACCGCAGGACAAGGAAGTGACCGTCGGGACGTAAGCCTTCTGGCGTCTGCAATAGGCTGTCGAAACAGGTGTCGGTCGTGAGGATCTTGACAAGGATCGGGGAAAGAGCTAATCCGACGCATATCTTGGTCCTTCTTAGGGTATTCGAGCGCTGCTGGCGCTTGCTCGCACAGAATTCACGGTAAGGATGCACGTGCCGATAAGGGTTTCACCCCCGTAGGCGATACGTACGCATTCGGCAGGAATTCACGGTCGCAGCCGAAAGGAGGTAATCATGTCGAGCGGAGGTCTGTTATCGCAGGTTACCCGCAAGATCGTCAGCAAGGCAGTCACCCACGGAATCCAGCAGCTGGCCGAAACGATCCGCGCGAGGGGTGGGCAACCCCTCGATCTTGTTCTCCCCGATGGTTCCCGTCTGAATTTCGGCCAGCAGCCGCGCGCCGTGATGGCAATCCACGATCCGGACGTGCTGCCTGAACTCGCACATCCAACCCTCGGGTCACTCGGCGAGGCGTTCATCGACGGCCGTATCGATATCGACGGCGACATCATATCCGTTATCGCCAGCGCCGAGCGGCTGGCGACAGCCGGGGGCTCGCCGGCAATGGCCCGGATCGCCGCTGCAACGGCACGCCATACGCCGAAGCAGGATCTCGACGACGTCAAGCATCACTACGATGTCGGCAACGAGTTCTACCGCCTCTGGCTCGACGAACGTATGGTCTATTCCTGCGCCTATTTTCAAACCGGAGAAGAAACAATCGACGCGGCACAGGCTGCCAAACTCGACCACATCTGCCGCAAGCTTTGCCTGCAGGCCGGTGAGCGCCTGCTCGACATCGGCTGCGGCTGGGGCGGGCTGATCCTGCACGCCGCGCAGCACTACGGCGTACACGCCGTTGGCATCACGCTGTCAGACAATCAGTTTGCATGCGTGAAGGAACGTATCGCCGCGGCCGGGCTGGAAGGGCGCGTCGAAGCACTGCTCCTCGACTATCGTGAGGCACCAGGGTGGTTCGGCGAAGCTTCGTTCGACAAGGTCTCGAGCATCGGCATGTTCGAGCACGTCGGCCAGAAGAATCTGCCCGTCTACTTCAAGGTGGTGCGGCGTCTGCTGCGCGACCGGGGGCTGTTTATGAACCACGGCATCACGTCGCCCGATGCCGACAGTCGCACAGTTGGCTCCGGCGTGAGCGAGTTTATGGATAAGTACGTCTTTCCGCATACCGAACTGCCGCACCTGCACCTGGTCGTGCGGGAGATGGCCGCGCAGAACTTCGAGATCTACGACGTCGAAAGCCTGCGGCCGCACTATGCACGCACGCTCGCGCACTGGTCGCGTCGGCTTGAGTCGCAATTGAACTCCGCGCGCAAGCTGGTCGGCGAACGAACACTGCGCGTGTGGCGCACGTACCTGGCAGGCTCCTCGCTGGGCTTCGCACAGGGTTGGCTGAACGTCTACCAAGTACTCGCCAGCCGCCAGGAAGCCGAAGGCCCGACCGAGCTGCCGCTGACTCGAGCCTGGATGTACCGCTGATCGGCTAATCCGGCTGTGCCGTTGCCGTCGTCGATGTCGACTTGCCCGATAGGTCGCACAAGACCCGACCGGCTACCGCTATGCCGTCACGAACGCAGTCGGGAATGCCGATGCCGCGATAGCCGGCCCCTGTCAGAACCAATCCAGGATAACGGCTCAGCGCCGCATCGAGTTGTGTCAGCCGGGCGAGATGGCCAA
>JACPZN010000100.1 GCA_016195505.1 Nitrospirota bacterium
GCAGTGGCGCAACGGGCTGCCGGTTTTCGCATGCCGGTAATCTACGCCAGCAGTCACTCCGTCCCTGTTCCAGCCGGCGTTACCTGGTCGCGTCGGTCTCTCGAGGAGGTCCTCACGCAATCCGATTTTCTTTCCCTCCACATCCCGTTCACCGATGCGACTCGCCATCTCATCGGCCGACGCGAGTTGGCCATGATGAATGCGACTGCCTTTCTCATCAATACCTCCCGTGGTGCGGTGATTGACGAGGCTGCGTTGTTCTCGGCCCTTGAGACGAACACGATCGCAGGAGCGGGACTCGATGTATACGAGAACGAACCGCTTGTTCATCCAGGGTTGATTAGGCTGCCCAATGTGGTGCTGCTCCCACACCTCGGATCAGCCACGCTCGACACCCGTGTGCAAATGGGAATGATCTGTCTGGAGAATATTGCTGCGGTATTAGACGGACGGCTTGCACGGAATTGTGTGAACTAAGGCGGTCGGATTAGCCGGCGAGACGGTAGGATGCCTGGCTCGGTTGACGCTTCCCCTTCAACGCCTCGAGCCGTTGTGGCACATCATGGAATGAAGGAATAGATTGGAAGGCGTTCGCAGCCTTTTCCCATTGTGCTTCAGCTTCATACAGTAGGCCAAGTTCATAGCGAATGGCCTGGCCTTTGGCACCCTGACAACGGGGATCGGATAAGACCATTTCGAGCCCGCGAATTGCCTGGGCGAGTTGGTGTTCCTCTTTGAGACTGAGCGCAATCATTAACACGGAATCGAGATAGAACGTCTCGCTGTTCACCGACACTTGAAACTCTTCTTTTGCTTCTTCGTACAATCCCATGTTCTTATACGAGACTCCCAACGTGTAGTGGGCTTCATAATCAGGCGGCGGCGTGGCCGGCACCTTCGGCACGAGCTTGGACGGAGGGATCAGCTTGTCGACAGACGGCGGTTTCACCGGAGTCTGAGCAATTATTGATTCGCCATGCAGCGGCGCGGTTGGCTCCTTCGCTGCGGTCTTGGACGGAGAAGCCGGCTTTTCGACCGCCGGAGATTTCACCGAGACCTGGACAACCTTGGATTCGCCCTGCGGCGTACGCGAGGCTGCCGCCTGCGCCTGTCCCGTAACGATCGGAGCCGGTGCAGGGGCCGGGCTCTGCGTGGGCCCGGCAGCCAATGGTTTTTTCTGAAATACGTCTCCATCGGGAGCCGCATTGTCGAGCGTCAAGCTGATTTCCTGCGAGCGACTTCCCTTTGCAAAGGGACTAACGGTATCCGGCGCCGCGCCTTTTAGCGAAAAATGGCGATCTTCCGGTTCAGGCTCAGCCCCGACGACTGAAAATCCACCAGCGGCACTGGAGGAGAGTGCCTTCGTCGGCGGCTCTTGCTCAACCGAAACTGGCTCGGTGCCGGAAACAGCAGCCTTGCCGATCTCTGCCGTCGACTCTCCCCTCATCCTCGCAGCAAGACGATCGACCAATCCGGCATCCGTCGAAAGCGACTGTACCTTTTCGAAGAGTTCTTCATGGAGGCTCTCCATTCCAGGCTCAGGATGCCCTAACAACAGCTCGACTGCTTTGGCATATTGCTGCGCCGCCGCCCCTTTGTCTCCTTTCTCTTTGTACAGCTCTCCGTACAGCTCTAACAATGGTACAGAATTTGGCTCAGCCGATAGAAACTCCAGGATCAAGGATTCCGCAAGAAGTAAATCCTGCGCTCGCAGAGCCGCACCGGCCAGGAAGCGGTATTCGCCCAGCGCCACTTGGACATCCCCTCGTTGCAAATGAAGTCGTGCGAGCAGTTGGCATACTTGTGGGTTCCCCGGCTCTCTTGTGAGCATTTGATTCAGAATCGCTTCAGCGCCCGCATACTGTTTTTCTTCGATTCTTCTGGTCGCTTCTGCCAGGAGACTGAGCGGCTCAGAAGGTTTGTTTACAGGAGCATCCGTCCCCGATTTCGCCGCCTTGAACGAGCCGGTTCCGCCATTTTTTACGCTCTCGACAAACTGTGCCGCTTCGCTGTTCTTGGGATCGATCCGGAGGGCGGCAAGATACGCATCTTTCGCTTCGTCATATCGCCCTTGCGCGGAGCGTTCACGGCCCAGCTGGAGATACACCTTTGTCGCTTCATCTTGCAGGTTCTCCTGGACACAGAGTTCAGCCACACGCTGTTGGGCGCTGAGGTTGGAGGGATCTTGGCTGACAATCTTCTTGTAGATCTCGAGCGCGTCTTTGCCCCTGCGCTCCTTGAGATAGTATTTGCCTAGTGTAAGGTAATCCTGGACCGCACTGCTCAAGAGCCCACGCTCCGCGTTGAGGTCGCCCAGATGGCGATAGACCTCATATCGCGTCGGATCGCTTTTGAGTACTTTCTTAAATGCCGCGATCGCTTTGAGAGTGGCACCTTCTGCTCGGAATGCCGCTGCAGCCTGAAGGAACGCGGCGGTTGCTTCCGCCGGGGCGTTTCGCTTTAGGTATAGATCACCGATAGCATTGTGGATGCTGCCGTCGTTGGGAGCATCCATCGCCAGCTTTTTCCACTCGGCAATGGCAGCGTCATGCTGACCACGAGATGCGTAAAGCTGGGCCTGCTGAAGAATTCTGCTACGATCCGCAGCCAAGACACACCTTTCATGCTTGCATCAACTGCAAGGATAGCCAAACGCTAACAGTATCAATAGGTTTTGTCTACGAAATGACGGAATCAGGCAGCAAAACAAACTACCAAGCAAACTTAGTCGCTCTTCCGATTCGGAAGATATATCCCACGCGGTAGGATAGAAAGAGGGAAAGAACTTCTACGATGCACTTACCGCAGACTTCAGCACATTGGCCGCCTGAGGTCCCTTTGCCCCCTGCACAATGTCGAACTCGACGTTCTCGCCCTCCTTGAGCGTCTTGAACCCTTCCCCCTGCAACGCCGAATAGTGGACGAAAACATCTTCCCCACTATCGAGTCGGATAAATCCAAACCCTTTTCGATCATTGAACCACTTGACCGTCCCTTTTGTCTTCACGCAACCCCTCCTTTTCTCGACGACCACGCACAGTTACGTAGCCGGCCCCCTAAGTCCATTGGTAATGATGAAATGATGAATAGTAGATGAGACACGAATCTGGCGGGTGGAACCGACGGGCACCTGAAAGAGTGGTGAATCGTTCACGGAACCCATCTTGAAAAGAAAAGTCGGGCTGCATGTAGCACAGGGTTTGCGCCCTGTCAAGCAATTCTTTGGCGTGCAGGATTTCCCCATGCGGTTTACAAGGGGACGGCACTCCCCTATAGTGTCCGACAAGACCTCCAATTCCAAGAACCCTGTGGCGCTACGAACTCTGCTTGATCGTTATATTTTTACCGAACTGCTCTCACCGTTTGGCCTCAGCCTCGGAGCGCTCTGTTTTGTCATGTTGACGCGAGAACTCTTGCGTCTGGTCGAGCTCCTGGTTTCAAAGGGAGTCGGACTGTGGGCGGTTCTGAAAGTCGTGGCCATGCTTCTTCCCTCTGGTTTGGTGTTGACGCTTCCGATTGCCGGCCTCATTGCCTCGATCACCGCCTTTGGCCGCTTATCCTTCGATAAGGAACTCGTAGCCATGCGAGCCGCAGGGCTGAGCCTTTTCCGCCTCTCGCAACCCGTGTTCCTCTTTGCCGTCGCGGTGTTCACGCTCACGCTGGTCCTCTCCCAATGGGGGCAACCGTGGAGTTCATTGAACCTGAAAAAAGTGGCGCTCAATCTTCTGAAAGATCAGCTGGTCCTTGCTCTGGAACGAGGAACGTTCAATGAGCCGATTCCACACATGATGATCTATGTGCCCGACGGAGAGTATGGCCGGCCTGCGAATGGGATCTTTGTTTCGGATGAACGCGCTGCCGAGGGACCCCGAGTCATTGTGGCGGAGCAGTACCACGTTTTCATGGATCAGGCGAACGACCAGGTCGCGTTGCGGCTCGTCAATGGGGTCATCCACAGCCGGCCAGACCAAATCGATCAATACCGGCAAATTTCCTTCTCCAGCTACGACCTTAAGCTCAACCTGAGCCAAAGCAGTTATTCCGGCACGGAAGAACGCCCGTCCTATGAAGATATCATGGCACAGCTTGCCCAGTCCGGGGGAAAGGATTCGAGTGCCCTCCGCCGCCTGATGGAGTACTACAAGGATCTGGCTTTCCCGACCGCCTCACTTGTGTTTTGCCTTCTGGGTGTGCCGGTCGGAATCGTCTCAAAACGATCGGGACGAATCGGCGGGTTTGCCGTAGGCGTGTTTATCGTCATACTCTTCTATGTCTTGAATGTCGCCTGCGATTTTCTGGTGACGGCGGTGATTCTCCCGCCCTTTGCCGGCGCATGGCTACCTAACATCATCTTCGTCTTCTTCACAGTCTTTCTTTTTTTCAAGATGAGCCGCCAGTAATCGCCATGACGATACTCTTTCACTACATTCTGCGCGAATACATCAAGATCTTCTTCATGTGTTTCGCCGGTTTGATGACGATCTATCTGGTCATCGACTTTTTCGAAAAGGTCCGCCGGTTTCTCCGCTACGATTCCGGTGTCGTTCCCATGCTCATGTACTTCGCACTCAAAATCCCCGCGATCTCGTTCCAAGTGATTCCATTCGCAATTTTAGTGGCCACACTCCTCACACTCGGGTTGCTCTCGCGTAGCAATGAAATCACCGCGATGCGCAGCTGCGGGATCAGCCTCCTGTGGATGACTTCTCCGTTTCTCCTCTTTGCCACCGGCGTTGCCTTGATTCTCCTCGCCTTCAGCTCAACGATTATTCCACTCGCTTCGGAAAAGGCTGAAGAGGTCCGCCTCATTCAGATCGAAAAGAAGCCTTTTCCTCTCACTATCAAAGCCACTCAACCCTGGGCCCGTATCAGCGCCGACGCCCTCATGCACGTCAACGAAATCCTCGTCGGGGGAAAGACCCTCCGAAGCGTACGCCTTTTTCATTTCAATCAATCGTTCCATCTTGTTCAGATGACCGAAGCCGCGGAAGCGCACTATACCCCTCAGGGCTGGGTCCTCTTGAACGGGAATCACCGTCGGTTTGAGTCGGATAACACAGTGGATCTGGCCCTCTTTACCGAACAATCAATAGATATTCCCTTGATCCCGGACGACTTCTCCACGTCGCTTACGGGCAACTCTGAAACCATGACCTTTCGGGAGATCCGTAACTACGTGGGCCGCTTTCGGCATGAAGGGTTTTCGTTCACTCGGTTGCTCACGGATTACTATGGCCGTGTCGCATTCCCGTTGGTCACGGTCGTGATGGTGCTGGTGGGGATCGCACTGAGTTTGCGACGAAGCGGGGTCCGTGGAGGAACCATGGCCATCGGCATTGGGCAAGCGTTCATCGTCGGGTTTTGCTACTGGACGACCCACTCTATCGCGATCGCACTGGGCCGCGGAGGGGTGCTCGCACCGATGCTCGCCGGTTGGATGGCCAATGCGCTGTTTCTCAGCTTCGGCCTCTATCTCCTACTCAAGGTTCGCTATTGAAACAGCGTGTTCCTAGTTGACTGTGCGGAGATCTTCCGGTAAGTAAAGAACATTTGAGTTGCACAAAGGAGAGAGTGTCATGAGATCGCGCGTGGTGATTACCGGTCTGGGGGTAGTGTCTCCTATTGGGATCGGCGTGAGCGAATTCTGGAAAACTGCCCTCACTGGTCGCTCTGGCGTTACCGCCATCCAGTCGCTTGATGCTTTTCCCATGGCCGACTACCGTTCAAAGGTCGCAGGGCAGATCCACAATTTCTCACCTGAACAGTATCTGCCCGCAAGCCAGGGAAGCCGGGTGGATCGTTACGCTCAATTTGCCCTGGTCTCAACGAGGGAAGCACTCGCCGATGCCGATCTTATCATGGCCAAGGAATCTCCCCATCGTGTCGGTGTGATCGTTGGAGCGGGCATGGGGGGAATGGTGATGGGAGAGCGGGAAATCACACAGCTCTTCAAAAACCAAAAGCCGCACCGCGTGCATCCTAATTTTATTCCCGCCATCACGCTTAATTCGGCCTCCGGCATCGTAGCCATGGCGCATGGTGCAAAAGGGCCGAACCTCACGATCTCAACGGCCTGCTCTTCCAGCGCCCATGCGCTGGGCCAAGCGCTTCACTGTATTCGCAGTGGTCAGGCCGATGTCGTGATTGTCGTCGGAGCCGACGCGAGCATTACCCCGCTGGTTTTTGCCGGCTTCTGCTCCTTGCGCGCCCTCTCCAGCGAGTTCAACGATGCTCCGGAGCGAGCGTCCCGTCCCTTCGACCGACGTCGTGACGGATTCGTGATGGGCGAGGGGGCCGGCACCTTGATCGTGGAATCATTGGCGCACGCCAAGAAACGAAAAGCGAGAATTTATGCCGAGCTCGCCGGGTATGCGGCCACAAGCGAAGCCTACCACATGGTTATTCCCAAGGAGGATGGCGAGGAAATTTGCATCACCATGATGCTCGGCCTCAAATCGGCGGATATTACACCGGATCAGGTGGACTATATTAATGCCCACGCCACCTCGACCACGATCGGCGATGCCGTCGAGGTTAAAGCGATCCGGCGCCTCTTTAAAAACCGTGCTGACAAAATCGCCGTCAACGCTACGAAATCACTTGTCGGTCATACCTTAGGAGCAGCAGGGGCTATTGGCGCTGTGGCTTCAACACTGGCGATTCATACCGGCCAGATCCATCCCACGGCGAACTATGATGACCCGGATCCAGCCTGCCGATTAGGAGGCATCCGACGCGCCGTCCAAGAACGAAAGGTTCGCAACGCCCTCTTGAACGCTTTTGGATTTGGAAGCAATAACGCGACGGTTGTCCTTAGAAGATTTGTAGAGTGAGAAACAATTCAACAATATCGAATCGCCCTAGCCTCATGCTCTCTGGTTCGCTGTGGGGATAATGGCGAGAAGATCCTCCGTAGCCTTGCCGCCTCCGCTGAAGCTTTGGCAGCTCACCGAAGCTTTGGCTGGGGTTGTGGTGAAGGAGGGAGCCGGCTTCTGCACACCGCCCAACGGCTCCGGCCAGCGGGTCGGAGATTCACATAGCATTTCCCGCAGATTGCTGCGAAGAACTTCTTTCCCACGAAGGAGCACCCATAATGACCGATCAAGAGATTGCCTCTAAGATCATTCAAGCCCTTGCCCACTATCTCAAACGAGATCCAGCCTCCATTACGGAAGCCCATCATCTGCGAGACGACCTTGGACTCGACTCGGTGGCCGTCATCGAACTGCTCTTTGAGATTGAGGAAAGATTCAAGATTCAAATTCCCGATCAAGATCTCCCGGGGCTGAGCACCGTAGGGTCGGTCGCTGCATACGTACAACAACGGCTCACCTCCGGCACGTCTGCCCCCGCTTTGGCTAAACCCGCCCGGACCTCAGCCAAGCCTGCCCGGGTGACAGCCAAACCCTCCCGAACCTCAGCTAAGCCTGCTCCAGCTCGTAACCCTAAGAAATCCGCTCCCACCTCTAAGAAAAAGAAGAAGGTAACCACCCAATGACTGCCCCACGGTTGCCCAGCCCGGTTACCCTCTCGGAGATCCATGAGGTCGTCGGAGGCACGATCCACGGAAATGAACGAACTCAAGTGTCCGAGTTGGCCAGTTTGCGTGAGGCGAACCCCAAGGCCTTATCTTTCATCGCAAATGACAAAGTGCTGAAAACTACGGGGGATCTTCGTGCGGCAGCCTTGCTCGTCCATCGACATCTGCCGGAGTTCGCAATCCCTCAAATCGTGGTGGGCAATCCCTTGTTGGCTTATGCCCGCGTCGCGCAGAAATTCTTTGTGCGTCCCACTGCTCCCCGCGGCATCGCCAAAGACCTGTCCCAAGGAGCGGATGTGCAAATCGGAGCCGACCCATCAATCTGGCCCTTCGTGACTCTTGGTGACCGCGTTACGATCGGAGCCCGCGTCACACTGTATCCAGGAGTCTTCGTGGGCTCTGATTCGACGATCGGTGACGATTCCGTCTTATATCCCAACGCCGTTGTTCGGGAAGGGTGTTCACTCGGCGCACGAGTGATCGTGCATAGCGGAACCGTGATCGGATCTGACGGCTTTGGGTACGTCCAGCATCAGGGCCGCCATCACAAGATTCCGCAACTCGGCGGCGTAGTCATTGAAGATGACGTTGAATTGGGAGCCAACGTCACCATCGACCGCGCTACATTCGGCCGGACCGTTATTAAACGGGGTACCAAGGTGGATAACCTTGTCCAAATCGCCCATAACGTCACTGTCGGAGAACACTCAATCGTCGTCGCTCAGGTGGGCATCGCCGGCAGTACCACGATCGGCCATCATGTGATGATCGGTGGGCAAGCCGGGCTTTCGGACCATATCAACATCGGCGACCAGGTCATGATTGCCGCCAAGGCGGGAGTGAATCGGAGCTTTGAGTCGAACCAGATTCTCTCCGGAACCCCGGCAATGCCCCACGAAAGAGCGTTGAAGGTTCAGGCCGTCATTCACCACCTGCCTGTGCTCAGAGAGCTTGTGCGAAGCCTGGAACAGCGTGTGGAGACGCTCGAGAAGCGGTCAAATAACAAGTCGGCACGACCGGAGCGAGTCAAATCAATACGTCCCAGGAAGAAATGAGGCGCTCACTCATCTACCTGACAACGCTCCGCCAGAAAAACAGTCGCGCCCAATAGAATCCTGCCCACGGCATTAGCAAAGCAGGAACAATGTGTACCTGCCCGTACAAAAGCGCCGCCATGGCGCTTCCCACAAGGATTGTCACACCAGCAAGGTAGGCCAGCGGGATAAACGAACGTCCGGGATGGTCGATGGTCACGGACTGAGGTTCCTTCTTCACCTTCCCTCTCTGTTTGATCGATCCCTGTCTCATGCGAGCTGCTAGAACTTCGGGAAATCGTCTCAAGAGATACTGATGATACCGAGTTTGTGCCACGCCGATGGCCACCCCCAAAGTGATGAGGCCTGAACTTTGATAAAAGGTGCTCCAGGTGTAACTATCCGTCGCGATGAGCTGGTAACCCAGCCCTCCAACCCCTCCCATCAGACAGATCAGTCCTACGAGACCCGATGGAAAAAGGATGTAAGATTTTACATAGTCATGCGCTTGCTGAACGATCTGTTCTGTGCGATGAACTGTAACGAGTCTGGGCACTGACACCTCTATGAATGGTAGAATGTTTTGTTCGGCCCAGCATTATAACCATCCGCCCCAAGACTTCAAAGCGTACAAGAATGGACAAGACTTGAATGGAATTGAGCGTGCGACTCAGAGCCTTATCTCATCGCGTGATTCTGCTAAGAACACAAGCCGTTTCGGTTTCAGAATTACCGGAGATGTGCCGGAGCACGGAATTTTTGTTCTCTCCGCGGATTTCTTCTTCGGACCCCTGTGAAAATTCATCGACGACACTTCTTGGTCGCTCCAGAAGCTTCAATACTTATTCTCGACGATGTCTCCCCCTCTCAATTCAGCATATTTGTTGTTGTGCGCTCCGAAGCTCTTTCTTCGTGTCCACAAAAAGTGTGTATGGCCTGTGGATATCCATGTGGATTAACTAGGTACGTGGAGTCAGCAGGCCTTCTCAAGCGCTCTGCCAATTTATTGGGCAGACTTTCATGAATAATGTTGAGAGCTTATACGTAATAGGGACGAGAACAACAGCACCCACCACTTATGGTGCAGGTGCCGTAAATTCAGGCAGATAGAAGCGGGCCCTTGATCGTGCCAGAACCAGCATGACTCTGTTCATACGGGAAGGATTTCTTCGATGGAAGCCCGTTCGAGACGGCCAAGCGTAACCCACTGCTCGGCCATTGGAACCAGCGCCAGAAGACGCTCTTCAACGGCCTGTAATCGCTGCGGCAAGGTCTCAACTTTCCGATAGGCCGCCGCCGAGAGGAACGACTTCAGCCCTTGTAGAAACATCATAATGGTCATGGCGTGGATTGTTTTTGCGAAATCGTGCAGCGCTTCGGCATGAGCGAGAATAGGCCCAAGCTGGGAAGCCGTTACAAAATCTAGCGTACCCTGTTCACGCAAATGCATGAGCATTCCTGTCATCGCAGGCACCCGCTCATGCACTTCCCGTAAAAACTTTTCGTCCAACTGACCGAGATCGCGAAGAATTCGCTCAACAGTCTCGACGGTAATTTGATCTTGCTGCTCCCCGACTTCCTGCTCAGCACGATAAATAACCGCTTCCAACACATCTCTGGCAGGTTGAATCGAGCGAGCACGAGCGTGCTGAAGTTCACGCAACGCTCTGAGCAATGGAATAGACGAAGCCACCCGTTCCGGTATGAGCGGGCGAGACAACGGAGCATTAGTTTCTGTTTCTAATTTGGAGCACGCTCCTTCGGAGATCGTTTCAAGCCATTCGAGCTTGTCCATCGGTCTGTTAACTTCAGGGAGATCCCCAGCCAGACGATGAACCGCGGCCGAAATTCGGCTGAGCCCGACGTGAAACGACCTCAGCGTCTCCGCTCTTGACTCCCCTCCGGCTGCACCGACATCCTGCAGAATCGGCAGGAGACTAGAC
>JACPZN010000050.1 GCA_016195505.1 Nitrospirota bacterium
GGCTCGGCCATTTGATCGTAGATTCGCCGGATCACCGGCGCCATCTTGCGCGAGACCGTCCCGGCGACAATCATGAGATCGGACTGCCTAGGGGACGCGCGAAAGACACCGGCACCGAACCGGTCGAGGTCGTAACGCGAAGACACGCTCGCGATCATCTCGATGGCGCAGCAGGCGAGCCCGAAGGTCATCGGCCAAAGGGCCGACTTCCTGGCCCAGTTCACGACGGCGTCCAGATTCGTTGTAATGATGTTGGCTTCAAATTGCCGTTCCAACATACTCACGTTCTTCTCGACCCTTTCTCACAGAAGGGCGCTGGGATGTCCTTCACTGCGCGCATCCACGGAGCACCGCCCGCTTGCCCTCATTGTATGAGTCTTGCGTGCGCGGTGGGCAAGCACGAAGGAGATACCCACCGCCCGTCAATCCCACTCCAATGCCCCTTTCTTCCAGGCGTACCAGAAGCCCACCACCAGAATAGCGATGAACACTCCCATCTCGACTAACCCGACAAGGCCGAGCTTGTTAAACGCGACGGCCCAGGGAAACATGAACACGATTTCGATATCGAAGATCACGAACAGCATCGCGATAATGTAGTACCGCATCGGGAACTGCACGCGCGCATCCTGAAAGAGCGGGCTCCCGCTCTCATAGGGAGCCAGTTTTGCGCGATACGGACGACTGGGGCGGACAAACCAGCCGATCAGGAGCGAGATCGTACCGAGCGCGATCGCGATCCCGATGAAAATCAAAATCGGAACATAGTTTGCTGGAACGGCCGTATTACCCATGTGGGCTCCGTGACGTGTGACGTGTTATCGGAGTTTAAACGAACCATGGATCCCAATTCCCTCATGCGGCGGAACGCGCGGCCAGAGCCGAGCCGAAAAACGGTTTGAATTTTAGCCCATCGAGGTCAGGGCATTTGATTCCTCTATGTTGCACCAGGACTTTGAACGTGGTGCCCATGCCATTAGGTTTCAGGAGATGAATCGCCGCACGAAATTCAGGGCTGTCCGGTTCCAACTCCGCCATCATCTCTTCGACACCGAGTCCCATTAAAAAACTCATTTGGTTCGTGAAGCCCGTCATATGAAGGCCCTGTTCTTCGCCGACGGCAGCCAGGCTCGAAAAATCCACATGGGCAGTCATGTCCTGCTCGCCGACGCGAGTGAACGGATCCTCGTCGGTCGATTGCTGGAAATAGCAGAGGAGCGAGCCGTCCTTCCGGTCAGGCCCATAAAGATCCTGCGCCGCATGGCCGTAATCGATTGTGAGAACCACCCCCCGATCCATCCGCCGAGCCACCTGCTCCATCCAAGCTAACGCCTGGAGATTCATCTCGGTTCGATAGCCCTCCGGCCAGTTGAGGTTCAGCTGCCGGAGATGTTGAGCCAGCGTAGACGTCGACAGGGGTTTCAGACATTCCACAAACCGCCCGTCTTGGTAGTCCACATAAAGTTCTTCGGTCCGTCCGGCTGTAACTTGAATTCGGTGAACTGGGAACGCGTCGACCAGTTCATTACTGAAGAACAGACCAGTCATGCTTTGAAGGGCCAGACTATCGAGCCCCTCTACCCACGTGATGAGGCCTGGTTTGTTGAGCCAGGGAGCCAGGTTCTGGCGCTGCAACTCCCGCATGGCAGGACTCCGCTCAATCAGGACATAGTGAAGACGCTGACAGAACGAATTGAGGTCACGCTGCCCGGCTGACAGAAAATGTTTGGCGAGCAGGCCTTTGCCCGGGCCCATCTCAACGACCGTAAAGGCATCGGGATAACCCAGCAGCGCATCGATCTGTCCGGCTTGTTTCGCCAGCGCCTGTCCGAGAATCGGATGGACGTCCGAACTGGTATAGAAATCACCATTCCAGCCGATCCGTTCCGACGATCGTTCCAGCGGGCGCATGTAGTAGCCGAACTGCGGGTGATACAGGGCCAATTCCATGAATCGAACGAAGGGAATCGGACCCGATGAGGTGATCTCGGATGCGATGGCGGCGATGAGTTCAGGGTGCCCGGTTGTGACTAGCAATTCCTCCTATCCCATCAACAACATACGAAAAGTGACACCCCTGGCTGATGGGTGCGCTACACCCTCTCTAATTGGGGCCTGAGCCCGCGTCATTCATGAACGCTTCTGCTGCAATCGCCCATCCGCTGTTGCGACAACCCTCGGAAAGCCGGTGGGCTCGCGACTGAGTCCCTCGGCGTACTGCTCAAGTACGCAGTACGACTCGATCTTTCGCTTCTCCACGCACCGGTCTCGCGACGCGGCTTAGGCGGTTTCGCGACGAACCGCCATGAATAACGCGGGCTTAAGGTGGCGTAGAGTAGCCTTCTGAGGCGCGCTAAGTCAAGGTGAAATCAGAAGGAATAGCTGCTGGTCATAGTTGCAAAGGACGGACGAGATCGCGGAAACTCGGTGAAAACTGTGTCGTGAATTTTCTGATGAACCGCTTGAATCATGCCCCGTGGCACTTCTTGTATTTCTTTCCGCTGCCGCAGGGGCACGGATCGTTGCGGCCGACCTTTTCGTCGGTCCGGTGCACAGTCTGAGTGGCGACCGGTTCCTCGCCGCGGTTCAAGGTGAGCTTGGGCTGTGGGCGTGAGATAACGGGTGGCGTAGGCGGGGCCGTCTGTTCGCCCTCATTGCGGACGGCTTGTACATGCATCAGCCGATCGATCGTATCGGATTTGATCCGTTCCATCATGCCGGCGAAGAGGTCGAAGCCTTCACGCTTATACTCGATCAGCGGATCTTTTTGACCGTAGCCGCGGAGCCCGATCCCGTCGCGCAAATGATCCATCCCAAGTAAGTGATCTTTCCAATGATGATCGATGACCTGAAGCATGAAGGTCTTCTCCAGGAAGCGCATCAAGTCCGCTCCCAGCTCCTGTTCTTTCTGCGCATAGGTGTCGCGAACTTGGGCCTGAAGATCTTCCTGCAGCGCGTCGCGCCCCATGTCTCGAAGCGACTCTCCTCCATCGTGTTTGCCCTGAGTGATGTCGAGACCGAACTGCCCCTGCATCATTTCAGTCAGGCCTCTTATGTCCCATTCTTCCGGATATTGTTCAGCCGGGCAATAGACATTGAGAGATGATTCCACCAGACCCCCCATCATGTCCTGGAGATCGTTTGTGAGGTTGTCACCGCTCAGGACCGCCCGGCGGTGCCGATAGATCACCTCACGCTGCTTGTTCATGACGTCGTCGTATTCGAGCAGCTGTTTGCGGATTTCGAAGTTATGCGCTTCGACCTTCTTCTGCGCGTTCGCGATCGCGCGTGTGACCATGCCATGCTCGATGGGGACGCCTTCTTCCATGCCGAGCTTGAGCATCAGCTGCGAGACCCGTTCGGAGGCGAAGATGCGCATCAGATCATCTTCGAGCGACAGGTAGAATCTCGATGTGCCCGGATCGCCCTGGCGGCCGGAGCGGCCACGAAGCTGGTTGTCGATCCGGCGGCTCTCGTGCCGCTCGGTGCCCAGGATATGAAGCCCGCCGAGGGCCACGACCTCCTGCTTGTTCTTCTCGCAATCGGCTCGGATCTCTTCGTAGATTTCGAGTTTGCGGGCGTCCGGCAGATTCTCTTCCCGATAGAGCACCTGCTTGTACATGAAGTCGGGGTTGCCGCCCAGCAGAATGTCGGTGCCGCGCCCCGCCATGTTTGTGGCGATGGTGACGCTGCCCTTGCGTCCGGCCTGCGCGACGATCTCGGCTTCCCGCTCATGCTGCTTGGCGTTGAGGACGTTGTGCTTCACGCCGTTGCGGCTCAAGAGGCCGGCGAGCTTCTCGGATTTTTCGATCGAAATGGTGCCGACGAGCACCGGCTGTCCCCGTTGATGACATTCTTTGATCTCTTCGACGATGGCTGCAAACTTTTCCTTCTCCGTTCGATAGACCACATCGGCATAGTCGAGCCGAACCATTTTGCGGTTGGTCGGCACCACATTGACGTCGAGGTTGTAGATCTTGGCGAACTCCGCGGCTTCGGTGTCCGCGGTGCCCGTCATGCCGGCGAGTTTCTTGTACATCCGAAAATAATTCTGGAAGGTGACGGACGCGAGCGTCTGATTTTCGTTGGCGATCTTTACGCCCTCTTTAGCTTCAACGGCTTGGTGCAGTCCGTCGCTCCAGCGGCGGCCCGGCATCAGGCGCCCGGTGAATTCATCCACGATGATGACCTCGCCGTCCTTCACGACGTAGTCTACGTCGCGCTTGTAGAGCGAGTAGGCTTGAAGCGCCTTCACCACGTGGTGGACGAAATCCATGTTGGCTGGGTCGTACAGGTTGTCGACGCCGAGCAGTTTTTCAACCCGGACGTTTCCATCTTCCGTGAGTGAGGCCGTCTTAGTCTTTTCTTCGATCGTATAGTCCTGCTCGGGTTTCAGTTGCGGGATGATCGCATTGATTCGATAGTAGAGGTCAGTGGTCTGATCGGTCGGACCGGAGATGATCAACGGCGTTCTGGCTTCGTCGATGAGGATGCTGTCGACTTCATCCACGATGGCGAAATTCAGATCGCGTTGGACGCATTGACTCAAATCGTTGACCACCAGGTTGTCGCGGAGATAATCGAACCCATACTCATTGTTCGTGCCATAGGTGATGTCGGCGCGATAGGCTTCAGGCCTGGTGCAGGGGCGGAGATGTTGCAGTCGCTTATCAGACGCCTCATAGGTCGGATCGAAGATGAAGGAGGCGTCATGTTGAATGATGCCGGTCGACAGGCCGAGCGCATGGTAGAGCTGGCCCATCCATTGCGCGTCGCGCTTGGCGAGGTAATCGTTCACTGTGACGAGATGGGCGCCTTTGCCTTCGAGGGCATTCAAATAGATCGGCAGCGTTGCGACCAAGGTTTTTCCTTCACCGGTCTTCATCTCGGCGATGCGGCCTTTGTTCAGGATCATGCCGCCGATGAGCTGTACGTCGAAGTGCCGCATGCTGAGCTTGCGGCGGGACATCTCCCGGCAGACGGCGAATGCTTCCGGCAGGACGTCGTCCAGCGTCTCGCCGCCCTCAAGCCGCTTTTTGAACTCCTGGGTTTTGTCCGCGAGGGCGTGGTCGGAGAGCGGAGTCAGACCGGATTCCAAGCTATTGATCCGCTCCACGATCGGACGGAGTGCCTTGATTTCACGGTCGTTCTTGCTGCCGAAAATTAGGTTGAGTAGTCGCGTGATCATGATACTGTCGTTCGGAACGAACGTCGATGTCTCCGAAAGTAATCAGCGCAGTATACAGCATCCTTTCGATGAATCCTATAATTAGCAGAGGACCCCGCTGTCCTATAGGCGGCTTGACAGGTCTTGTGAGTGTCCATTAGTATTTAACATTGAAAGAAATTACAGTCGGTCGTCTGCTGATGAACCACCGCGTCCTTAAATTCGTATCGATTCTCCTGGTACTCTGTATCCTTTCCGTTGGCGGGTTGGCACAAGCACAATCCGTCGAGCATGCCGGACACCATGCTCATCATCAGGCGGCCACGCACGGCACCGTACTCTGCTCCTGGATGTGTGCCGCCGGGACGGTTCTCGATAGTGCGGTGGTCCTTATTCAGTTTGAACTCAGTCCCATTGCTTTTATCCCGCTCGCCCGTTCGACAAATCCCTCGATCGAGGTGTGCCACACCTCTCCCAGCCGTGCCCCTCCATCTTTCTCTCTGTAGTTTTCGTCGCTCAACGGCCTGCAAGAGGGCCGCATTTCATCTGGCGTACGACCCGCTGAATGGGTCGTAGGAGTAGATGGATAAGAGATGTTTTACACAGAGAGAAAGGACCAGCATCATCATGGCAGGGAAACGGTCAATACTCGGCTTCCTTCTCGGTCTTGCAATAGTTACTGCATTATGGTTCAGCGTCCAGTCAGCTCAAGCCTCCTGCGGCGCCGTGTCGTGCTTTGTCGTTATCGGATCGCAGCAGCAAGTCCCACAGGCGGGCGTCCTTACGTTTAATGCGATTTACAATTACACGCCGATGAGACTACTGGGCGGGACCAATGGGGTGATTCCTGGACTCGATACGGCAAGCAGACAGATGATTTTGGACCATCATCAGGAGACTCGGACCATCACTCAGCAGGAGACGTTCGACATTAATTATGGTCTCAGCGATCAGTTCGGACTGCAGATCACGATTCCATACATGTGGCGGACACACAAGCACATCGATGGCCTAGGGGAGGATGGTGCGAATGGCGAGGGAGATTCGACGAAGTTCTCCGCCAGTGGAATAGGGGATATGCGTGTGGGCCTTAAGTATAATGTGCTGCCCACTCTCCGAAGTCTGGTGGTATTGGGGTTTGGCGTCTATCTTCCCACCGGCGGTACCAGTGCCCTCGACAGTGTTGGAAATATTATGGAGCCGACCACGCAACTCGGTCGAGGACAAGTCGGGATCAATCCGACGATTTTCCAGACTTATGAATTGATCCCGCACCGGCTCAATCAATTTGCGTCAGCCAGTTA
>JACPZN010000092.1 GCA_016195505.1 Nitrospirota bacterium
GAGGGCCATTGCGACGAGCGAGGGACCCTTGCGTACAACCTCGTCCTCGGGGAACGCCGTGCTCAATCGGTCAGGCGTTATCTCCAAGAATTGGGTGTTCCGGCTTCACAGATTCAGATCACAAGTTACGGGAAGGAGCGGCCGTTCTGCAGGGAGCACAGGGAAGCCTGCTGGCAGCAAAATCGACGCGGCCACTTTGTGGCGCAGTAAGGAGGGCTTGGTGAAGATTCGACTGACCGTGCTGGTGTGGAGCATCATTTGGCTCGTTGTAAACGGTTGTGCGGGAAAAGGCGAAGTCATTGCCGTCGATATTCCGATCAAGCAGGTTTCCGCGGGAGCGTTGAGCCCTCGAGCTGCAGGGCTGCGCGTGGCCGTGGAACCATTCGATGACTCACGACCGCAGAAGGCTCGGTTGGGAGTTCGATCTCATCTGTGGGGCGGGGAAAGTTACTTCGAGGTCCCGGATGGTTCGTCCAGTGAGGCCGCCAGACAGGCGCTCGTACAGTTCCTCAACAGCAAGGGCTGGAACGCACACATGGTGAGGCCAGGCCAAAGTTTACAGGCCGCTGATCTCACGATTTCAGGGCATGTCCTGGCACTGTCGGTGGATGCCAAGAGCCTCGTCGGGTCGACCAAACTCATGACCGCGAGCAAGATGGTGATCCGCGCGGTCAATCATGCGGACGACAGCGTCGTCCGGATGACGCTCAATGGTGCCGGGTCAGACAGCGTATTCTGGTTCGAACCGGAGGATGCGCAGCTGCTGGTCAACGAGATCCTCAACGACAGTTTCAATCGATTGCTGCAAAACACCAGGGTTGAGGGCAAGGTACTCCGGCTCCGCGAACAAGCCGGATAGGCTCACCCACCACCACATAGGAGGCAGATGACATGGCAATGAAACGCAAAGTGACCGTGAAGAAGTCCAAGAAGAAGAAAGCGGCCGGGAAAAAGAGGAAAAAGTAGCCTCCGAGAGAACATGTCCACATGTCAGAACATGCCGATATAGTGGTCGTCCACTACCCCAGAGGTGTCACGGCGCTCGTCTGGTTCGATCTCGTCACCGGCGCACTTGCGACAAGTCATGCTGGATTGCGAGATACATTGCGCCGAGGCGTGAGGGACTGGGAAGGACACATCGTATGTTCACACGACGGACACAGGTTTCTGTCCGCCGTGTATGACCACTTCTTCTTGAGCGGGTATCCCGTGTACTGGCTCAGCGTCTCCGGCCTCAAGGAAGTGCGAACGACCTATCGTGTTTAGGTCTGAAATCGAGTGATATGGCTCCACTGACAGCCTGGCTACCGGCTCGCCCCAATCAAGACTTCGATCTCATCATCAAGATTGTCGGCCCTGCTGCATTCGGGCTCATGAAAGACTGGACACCGATCGCCCAATCGCTGATCCAACAAGGGTTCTCGGTCATGGCGCAGAGAGGGCGGCTCAACGGTGAGCTCGGTGACGTTGTCCTTGGTATTCGTGTCGCTACCCGGCCATTCTATTCGATGGGACAAGGGTGCGACGTGCTCGTCCATCTCGGGGGCAATGTTCCAGAGTTCTGCCGCTTCAATCTTCAGCCAGGAAGCGTGCTTCTCTGGGAGCCCCCACAAGAGCAACAGTTATATCCGATCTTACCTGAAGGGATAATTGCCTATCCGATTCCGCTAAGCGACCTATGCCTTCAGCATGGGGAGGGACTTCCGGGCAAAGGGTTCGCCGCTCTAGGCGTGTTGCTACAGTTACTGGGCGTTCCTGATGAGTCGCTCCGTCACTATGCTCCTTTGCTCTCGGCTCCCCACTCGTTCGCTGGAGGGGTCGCGTTCGCCAGCCATGACATCGACAAGCGCGATGCTTATTCTCTTCCCCTCTCCGCAATGGAGGAACGGAGCGCAATGATGCTGACACCCGAGCAGGCCATCTTATTGGGGTACGCCGTGAGTTCTTGCGAATGCGGGACGGCTTGCGATGCGGAACTGATCGTTTCTCCTGTCCAATGGACTGCGAAACATCTGGGCATTGCCGGGTCAATGACGTCTGTGTTGGA
The DNA here is from genome assembly GCA_016195505.1 of Nitrospirota bacterium. Lineage (GTDB taxonomy): Bacteria > Nitrospirota > Nitrospiria > Nitrospirales > Nitrospiraceae > Nitrospira_D. The sequence goes on from JACPZN010000092.1 coordinate 2,048, forward strand.
GAGCGACAGACACCCAGGGGTGCAGGCCTATCGAGGTTCACAGGGTAAAGTGCTGGCGCTGCTGAGAGGGAACGATTCAGCGATTGCCTCTTGTCTCAACGGCCTCAAGGCTCCGAGGATCTTCGTGGCCGCCGACATTCCCGATGCCTTCAACCTGGTTATTGCGGGGCACGATCTTATTCGCAGCGGACTGAGCGATGGCGTCGGAATCTTGATCGAGGAAACCATCGCGTGCCGCATGCAAAGCCTCGACGTTCGCGCTTTGGTCGACACAATCCGGCGCATTGGGTTTGTGGCCTGGGGGGCGGCGCAGGGCGTGGTGCGAGATGCCGTGGCGCTCTGCCGGAGTTTCGGGCTTCGGGTAGCAGCACTCTACCCAAAACGTATCGTGCCGTTTTCGAATGAGGACATGGAGTCGTTCGCGAAGACCGTCGGTCACGTCGTCCTCGTCGAGTCGGGTCATACCCAGGGCTATTGGGACCGGTTGCGCACGGGATTTTCGTTTAAGCCTCTGGTGGTGACCCCGCAGCCGGGTCAATCGCTCACGCCGATGGATATTTTTCTTCGCGAAGGATTGGGCGCCGTATGAAACATCCCAGAAAGGAGTTGTCGGAATGAAGCCGTACGAAATGACGATTGGGCCCGAAGGGTATCTCCCCCCATCCGTATCCGATCGGGGGGTAGTCGGGCCGTCCAAAGGCGAGGGACTCGTGATGGGCAAACGGGTGCCTGAACAACAGGCCATCGACGAGGCGGCGCGTCGACTACTTGAGGCCAAAAACCCGACGATCTTTCCCGGGCCATTGGTCCTCTGGGCTTGGAATGAGCGAGCAGTCCGTGAGTCCAAGGTCGTCAAGGCCTTGGCGGAGGCCGTTTCTGCAAAGCTCATCCCCATGCCCGACTATCGCCCGAAGTATCCGAAGATTGTGGCAGAGAAGGAGATCAACCCGAACCATCCGAATTTGACCATCTGGAAAAACAAGATCGATGTCTGTCTCTTCGTTGGTGTCCACTGCCATCAATCCAACATCGCGCTGAAGATCATTCGTGGCGGTACAGACTGTTTCACCATCGCGCTCTGCACCTTCAGCGGGGACGATGAAGCCCACATCACGATCAGGGACTTGACCGCCGACACGATTCAGCGCATCGTGAATTCGGTGCACAGGCAGAAACGGACAAGGCCATCGTGAGCCGGCGAGACTGCAGGCCTGACCAACTATTTTTCTAAGGAGAGAACCGTGATGCGCTACGTCATAACCGCACTCATCGTCATCCTGACCGGGGTCGCCTCACCCGTCTGGTCCTATGAAGAAATCTCCGTGAGCGACGGGGGAACCCTCACGGGTAGGGTCACCCTCGAAGGCCAAGTCCCCAAGCCGAAAGGGTACAACCTGACGACCTTGCCGGACCAATATTACTGCGGGCGCATATCTGATGGGCAAGGCTGGCGCATCCTGCAACCGTTCAACGTCGGACGGACGGGCGAGTTTCGAGACGTGGTGGTCTATCTAGAGGGGATCGACAGGGGCAAACCCTTCGGTGAGGGGGCGATCCCGCAGATCGAAGCGAAAGACTGCCTCTTCGTCCCGTTCACCACCGTCGTGCGGGAGGATCAATCGGTGACGGTGGTCAACATGGATCCCGTCATGCACGACATTCAGGCCTACGAAACCTCGCATTTGGGCCCGCGCGTGCTGTTCAACGTGCCGCTGCCGATGAACCCGCAGCACCCGCGCAACCTCAAAGAACGCAGCGACGCCGCGCTGTACCACAAACACATGGCAGGCGCGCCGATGAAGCAATTGGTCAATCTCAGCAAGGGCCGCCGGATCTTCGCCATGCAATGCGGCTTCCACGCCTACATGGAGAGCTGGGGCCTGGCCGTCACCAATCCGTATTTTGCCAAGACGGACGAGCAGGGCCGGTTCACCCTGACCGATGTGCCACCGGGCACTTACAAGCTGGTCGTCTGGCATCCCTATGTCCGAAGCGCGATCGAGCAGACCGTCACCATTGGCCCGAAGGGGACCGTGGAGGCCAATATCGTGGTTCCGGCCCCGGTGGGGCGGCTCTACGCCAATGAAGTGTTGGACCATGCGTACATTCGCTACAACGTGACGGAGGAAACAAAGAAAGAAATCGATCCGATGATCAAGAAGCAGGATCACTGAACAAGGAGTGGCAAGAGGGCGAAGCACCCAGCACCATGACGCGCACAGCCAGATCGTCCCAACGTTGATTCGTCAGGAGCGGTAACCCGATCGAGAGCACATGTTGAATCTGTTCCTTCTGCTTCTCGCGGGTTATATAGCCGGACTGCTTCTCCCTCTGTGATTTCCCGCCAAGCCACGAATACAAAACATCCTCGCTCATGTGTCCGCCGGGCTGGCCAGTGGAGCGGGCATCTTGCTTGGAGTCACCGGCCTCCTTGCGTCGGAGCCCTGGACGGTTTCAGCGCAATCCACAATTCCTTTTTTGAGCTTCGCCATCCGACTCGATTCCTTGGCGTCGTTCTTCGTGCTGACGATCTCCTTGGCGGGTCTGGCTACATCCATCTTTGCTCTGGGCTACGTGACCGAGTTCTATGGCCGGGTTTCCCTCGGTACACTCGGGTCCCTCTTCAACGGCTTTCTGCTCTCCATGGCGCTCGTCGTCCTTGCCGACAACGGATTCTTCTTTTTGATTGTCTGGGAACTCATGTCGCTGCTGTCCTATTTCCTCGTGGTAGCCGAGCATGAGAAGGCCGATGTCCGCTACGCCGGTTTCTTCTATCTGGTCATGACCCACGTAGGCACGGCCTTCATCATCCTGGCCTTCTTGATCTCCTGGTGGTGGGGCTTCGTGGTGCTGCTCGTCGGAGCAACATCGGCATTACTGGGCGTGATGTATGCGTTGATGGAGCACGACCTCAAGAGGCTCCTCGCGTTTCACAGCGTGGAAAACATCGGCATCATTCTGTTGGGCATCGGGGCCGGTATGATCTTTCAGTCCTACGGGCTGAAGGAACTCGCCGCCCTCGGCCTGCTGGCAGGGCTCTACCATACGATCAATCACGCGATGTTCAAGGCCCTGCTGTTCTTAGGTGCTGGATCGCTGCTCTATGCGACTCATACGCGTAATATGGAGGAATACGGCGGCTTGCTGCGGCGCATGCCTTGGACCGGAGTCTTCTTTTTGATCGGGGCCGTGTCGATTTCCGCTCTACCTCCCACCAATGGATTTGTGAGCGAGTGGCTGGTCTTCCAAAGCCTCTTTCTCAGTTTTCAACTTCCGACTGTGTTTCTGAAACTGATGCTTCCGATCGCAGCGGCTATCTTGGCCCTGACCAGCGTGCTGGCCCTGGCCTGCTTCGCAAAAGCGTTCGGGATTTCCTTTCTCGCACTGCCACGTAGCGCGCATGCACGCCACGCCGAAGAGGTTCCAGTTCCGATGCGCATCGGAATGGCCCTGCTGGCCCTTGTCTGTGTTGCGTTGGGCGTCGCACCGATGGTGATGGTGCCGCTGTTGGACCGAGTTGCCGCACCCTTGGCGGGGATGTCGATCGAGAGCAAGGTGCTGGCGATGGATGGATGGGCTCTCGCGCCGGTGAATGTCGAGTTCTCAAGCCTCTCCACGCCAGCGTTGGCGCTGCTGCTGCTGGTGCTGTCGATGCTTGGGTTGGGGCTCGTCGTGGCGTTCGGTGGCCGTGTGAAAAAACGCCGGTACAAGACCTGGGGCTGTGGGATCAACCTCACGCCCCGGATGGAATACACCGCAACCGGTTTCGTCCAGCCTATCAAACGAGTCTTCAGCACCATCTACCAGCCGACGGTCAAGCTCGAGACGGAGTTTCTCGAGGAGTCACGATACTTCGCGAAACGGCGACACTTCGAGTTTCACATTGAACCGATTTTTCAGAAGTATCTTTACGATCCCCTGGTCGCGTTCTTCACGACCATGGCTGACCGCCTGAGGGTGATCCAGGCGGGAAGCCTGCACCTGTACCTGACTTATATCTTTGTCACACTCATCGTCTTGCTGTTGCTCGCGGTGTAACCGATGCTACAAGCCATCATTCTCATTGTTGCCCAAACAACGGTCTTACTGGCCGTCTCGCCATTTATTGTAGGTCTGATCCGGAAGGTTAAGGCACGCCTCCAATTGCGACGGGGCGCGAGCGTTCTCCAACCCTACGCTGATCTGGCCAAGCTCTTCCGGAAGCAGCCGGTGATCTCGACCACCACCTCGTGGATCTTTACTGCGACGCCCTACATTCTATTCGCCTCGACGTTGGCGGCTGGACTGCTCGTGCCGGTGTTTGTGTCCAGAACGCCACTGGCCTTCGCAGGCAATATCATCGCGCTCGTGTACTTACTCGCGCTAGGGACATTCTTTCTGATGTTGGCTGGCCTTGATGCCGGCTCGGTCTTCGGTGGGATGGGAAGCAGCCGTGAAGCGATCGTCGCCTCCCTGACCGAACCGGCCATGATTCTCTCTATCTTTGCAGTTGCCTTGTCCGCCGGCTCCACGAATCTGAGTACCATCGTGCACAAAACCGCGTTACTTGAAGGCATTGTCACGGATCCCTCCCCCCATCTCATGGCTTTCGCGGCACTTGTCATCGTGGCCATCGCCGAAACCGGCCGTGTGCCGGTGGACAATCCGGCCACTCACCTGGAACTGACCATGATCCATGAGGCGATGATTCTGGAATATTCGGGACGGTACCTGGCGCTGGTCGAATGGGCAGCCGGACTCAAGTTGTTGGTATTTCTCACCTTGATCGCAAACGTGTTCGCTCCATGGGGGATCGCGACGAGTTTGGAGTCGACCGCGCTGGGCATCGGCCTGGCAACCTATCTTGTGAAAGTCTCGGGGTTGGCTGTGCTGATCGGTGTGATCGAATCGATGTTTGCGAAGCTGCGTTTATTCAGAGTGACGGATTTGCTGGGCGTTGCCTTTATCCTGGCGCTGCTCGGGCTGGTCTTCTTCTACGTCTTGCGAGGATGATGTGTCGCTATTGACTCAGCACATTGGATCTCAGATGGTCGATTTAGGCTCGGCGCTGTTACTGCTGACGTGTTTTGCGATTGTGGCGCAGCGGCGGCTCTCTGCCTGTGTCGATTTGTTCGCCCTGCAGTCGCTCTTTCTCGCCCTGACAGCAGCCCTCGTCGCGTTCCTCACCGGCATTCATCACATTTACATCGCTGCTGCCCTCACCATCGTCATCAAGGCCGTGGTCATCCCACGGATTCTGAAGCAAGTGATCGAGCGGTTGAATGTAAAACGTGAACTTCAAATGAACGTGAACGTGCCGACCGGGTTGTTGATCTGTGGTGCGCTCGTGATCCTGGCGTTCTTCATCACCCAGCCCATCATTCCCCTGGGATTCCTGCTGACGCGCGATTCACTGGCGATCGCACTGGCGATCATCCTGATTGGGTTTTTCACGATGATCGCGCGCAAGAAGGCGGTGACTCAGGTGATCGGATTCCTGGTCATGGAAAACGGCCTGTTCCTTGGAGCAACGGCGGCCGCG
>JACPZN010000093.1 GCA_016195505.1 Nitrospirota bacterium
AGGTATCGCTTCCCGTCGGCCGCCGTGATCCAGACGCCTTCGGCCTTGACCGCGTGGATGTCGGTCACGAAAGCGAGGGCGGGGGAGAGGAACGCTTGCGAGCGGGAGAAAAGATCTGTCATAATTAAACCAGATAGAGAGACTTCCTGCTCGGGTATGGGAGGCGTTACAAGCCCGGTTTGGGGCGTTTCAATATGGCGGCAATCCGTCCGTAAAGTTGGCCAGAAAGACAATCCAAGTTCCTGTGCTCAATGTCCTCCATTTTTCCGAGCTTGCTTGTCCAATACTCAGGATTGCATTGTCTCGCCGCGTGCGTCGGTTTCCCAGTAGAGTCGACATATATGGCAATTCTCTCGAAACCAGTTTCGTATCCTGGGTCTTGACATGGGAAATATCCCAACGTCTCGTAGGCTTGTACGTATGCCGGTAGTGTATATCTTCTGGGAACGCCCGGTGGCCAATAGTAATCCGGACTCGGTTCCCACCATGCTTCAACATCTCCGGCCGCCCAAGCAATGCAATTGTAATCCGGTGTGGCGGGGCTCGTTATTGTGTAGCCAGATTGTGCCAAGTCTGGAAAATGGTTCTCTATGATCTGTCTGTTCTTACTCAATCTCCATATCCTCGAATCTTGGCCCAGCGAAGCCAATCTTCCGTCATCTTCTTGATCTTTCCCTTATGTTCCGGCAAGACGGGATCTTCGCCTGTGATGGACCTCAAGGCCCAGAACCAATGGTCCGGCTTCTTCCTCATTTCTGACAAGATGAGAGGAATGGCGGTCGGGCCCATACCTATTATTTGTTGGTACGCCGGGTGCATTGCGATGTCAGAGGCAGATGAAAGAAGGCAGGTCTCTGTCTCCCACCTATCCTTTAGGGTGAGGAAGCGTGTCACTGGATCGGCCCATTGTGTCGAGAGTGGTTCAAGATAGTCCATCATGGCGCGTTCGTATGCGTTACGAATCATCGAAGACTCTCTTCCGACAGCGGTGTCACCGATATCCACCATCGCGACGAGACGTCTTACGGGCCTTGGAGGATATGAAGCCAGATGAGTCATTTAAACATCTCCTTTGTTCTTGGAGTTAAGCTACGAAAAAAAATGTCATTCTTGAACACGCGTAGTTTTTCAAATTCGTCCCAGATGTCGTCTTTATTGTTTGCGAAGTGTGTGCTGTTGAATACGTCTATGTCGAAGATCAAAGGCACATGCCGGCCTTCGGGTGCAGCTTCTAGCGCTTGAGTAATGATTGCTGTTGCCTCAATGTCCGGTTTTCGCATTGTGAGCCGCAGGAAAGAACTATCCAGGTCTTGTGGAAGGTTAGGAGCGACCTCTGGAACCGTGAGGAGATACTCCCGGAGAGCCCTGATGGGGAGTGGAATGTCTATTCGATTTATGTAACGTAGCGCAATGCGTGTAATTCTAATAGGGTGCGTTCTTTCTACATACAGATTCCAGAGATCTCGAGCTTCAGACCGAAAGTCGTCCCAATTGCTGTAAGGTCTAAGTTTATTAAAAGTAAAACCATCTAGTCGGGCTTGTACAATTTTGTTGTCGTGTGGCGATCTGAAGAAGAATCCGTAAGGCTGGCTAGAAGGCGGGACGACAGTTGGAGGTTCTCCGGCTGTTGCTTGAAAACCGGCGGTGAAGAGCACACGCTGGGTCTTTTCCGGAAAACGGTTCTTAAGGATATCGTGGAGGGTTTCCAGTGTCGCAAGGTCGGTTTCCTCTGGCAGGTCTACCCGAATGTCCAGAAGTGCCTCGGCAATTGGTGCCTTGGGGAAGACCGGGTATTCGCTCACTTGGGCTCCTTGGAAGGCTACTAATTCAAGTTAGCATAAATGCGGCGTCTCTCCAAGGTGAAAGGCTGAGGACTGAAGCCGCAGATCGAGAAGCCGGCTTATCGGTCGATCTGCGCCTTCTGGAGCCGGCCGGAGAAGTCCCGGTAGATCACCTTCCACTTCGTGAAGAAGTCGAGGGCGCCGCCCCGCCCGCCCGCCTCGCGCGGGCCGCTTCCGCTTCCCTTCGTTCCGCCGAACGGAAGC
>JACPZN010000125.1 GCA_016195505.1 Nitrospirota bacterium
CGCTGGCGCCGCGCGCGGAGGGATTGATCATTGCGCGTTGTTCCGTCTGCCACAGTCCGGATCTTATCGCGCAGCAACGGTTGCCGCGTGATCGATGGGAATCTACGGTGGAGAAGATGATGCATTGGGGAACCGAGCTGTCCAAAGATGAAGCCGACGTCCTCACGCGTTATCTGGCGGCCCGCTACCACCCTGGGGCGCCGGACCATTTGCCGCCGCTCGATCATGAATTAGGAAAGGCAGAACCGCTGACTCAAGAATCGACCGCCAGTGGTCCGCTCGTCGGCGTCGCAAAAAGGGGGGGCGATATCTTTGCCTATAATTGCCAGGCTTGCCACGGTACTGGGGCAGGCGGAGGCATGGGCCCGAAGCTCGCCAAGAATCCAATTCTCAAGCAGGAGGATTTGTTTTGGGAAACGGTGCTGCACGGGCGAGGGCCGATGCCCGCTTGGGGCTCGGTCCTGAGCCATCAGGACATTGCCGATGTGTTTGCGTGGTTACATGCACAATAGGAGTCAGATCGTGCTGAGGAGGCCGGAGAGGAGAGGGAGATGATGCATCGTTGGAGGTATCTGTTAGGTGCAGCGTGGTTGCTGATGATCGTGGCGATCGGGCTGTTCCCACGATTGTCGTTCGGGAGCGATCAATCTCGAGCGAAAGAAATCGTCCAACAAACCTGCGTGCAATGCCACCGACTGGAAGGCACGGCCGACTCTCGTTTCAATCTGAAGGCACCGGATCTCATCTGGGCCGGTAGCAAGTATCAGCGGTCCTGGCTGCTTCGTTGGCTAACAGGAAAGGAGGCCCCGCTTTATGCCAAGGGCTATCGATGGGATCTGGCCGAGGTTCCGTCGAAGCATCCGATGGTCACCGAGTCGGAGGCCGTCGCCATCGCCGACTACTTTGCCGAACACAACAAGGATCCGCGAGTCACAGTCGGCGCGTTCGATCTCTCGAAGGTGACGAAGTTCGAGGTCGCATTCGGCGGCATGGCCTATAAGGCGCATGCGTGCCTCGGCTGCCATGTGATCGAAGAGAACGGCAAGCTTATCGGGGGCCCGCAGAGCGCATCGCTGGTGACGGCCGGCCAACGCTATAACATGGACTGGCTGTTCCGCTTTGGGCAGAACCCACAAGACTTCACGACACACAACGGTGAATTTCTGGCCGATGCCACGGAGCCGCAATTGCGGGCCGTGATCGGATTCCTCGCGACGCAGGGAGTGAATGACTTCAAATATTACGAGCCCTGGACGAGTCCAGAATTCGGAAAGGCGAGCCCGGGTCGCGGCAAGGTGATCTACAAAGAATATTGTGCGCAATGCCATGGGTTCACCGGCAAGGGCGACGGACCGGCCGCCTCCGGCATCGAGCCGAAGCCGGCCATCCATGCCAACATCGCTTTCGATCAACTGCCCGTGGAGAATGTCTACAACATGATCAACCATGGCGGAGCGGCGATGGGCAAATCCGCCAACATGCCCTATTGGGATCTGACCATCGGCCAGCAGGGTGTGGCGGATGTCATGGCGTATCTCAAAGCGACATTCAAGGGGCCACGTTAGTATAGGCTTCAGAAATAAAGGGAACCCCTCGATCTGATGATGTGTGGAAGGAAATCGGTCTCTCATTGATCATCAGATCAACAGATTCGGAAAATCAGCGGAGGACTTACCAATGGCCAGCTTTATCATTTCCGGTAGCCGCGGTACAGACGATCCGACCATGGCTACGCTGCCGTTCATGGCCGCGAAGGTTGCGAAAGAGCAGGGGCACGATGTGGTGCTCTGGCTCTGGAACGAAGCAGTGACGTTGGGCCGAAAGGGCACGGCTGATCATGTCACGGGCGTGAATCTGACGCCGCTGAAAGATCTGCTCGCGGCGGTGCAGGCCGCAGGCATACCAATTTGGGTCTGCGGTGCCTGTGCCGTCGCCAGGCAGATTGGCGGCGCGGATCTGGTGGCCGGCGCTTTCATCAAGGGCATGCCGGATTACATCAAGGCGGTGGCCGAACGTGATCGGAACGTGGCATTCTGATCACGCACCAAATGAAGGAGGCTCTGTATGGCAGCCGACGGCGAATCGACCGGGAAGTCGACAGACCGCAAGGATCCCCAGGATGAAACGGACACCGACGAGGTCGTAAAACAGGTGGGGCCGGTCGACGTCAACGGGCTGGAGACCATTCCGACGATGGTGCCGCGGGAAGGGGACGGCTACCCACTGTCGCGCAGCGGATCTGTTGAACAGGGGCCGAGACGCATCGGCGAACCTGGCTTCTCCTTGACCGAGGATGATCTCCGAAGGATCAATACGAGAAAGGGCTTCATTCAGCTGCTTGAGAACAGGGCCGTCGATATCGAGGAAGTGCGCAAGACGCTGCTGTATGAGCAAGAGTTGCGGCAATTACAGGTTGAATTGGTTAAGCTTCAACGGTGGGTTCAGATTCGGGGAGAACGGATCGCGATCCTGGTTGAAGGACGGGATGCCGCTGGGAAAGGGGGTACCATTCGACGGTTCACCGAACATCTGAACCCTCGCGCGATGCGCGTCGTGGCGCTGCCGAAGCCGACCGATGAAGAACGGGGCCAATGGTATTTCCAGCGCTATATCCGCCAGCTGCCGAATAAGGGCGAAATCGTTTTCTTCGACCGTAGCTGGTACAACCGTGCGGTGGTCGAACCTGTGATGGGATTCTGCAGCAAAAGGGAACATCAACGATTCCTGCAGCAGGTTCCAGAATTCGAACATATGCTCTATGAAGATGGTGTGACCATCATTAAGTTCTGGTTCTCTATCTCCAAGGAAGAACAGGCAAAGCGATTCGAAGCGAGACGGCAGAATCCTCTTAAGCAGTGGAAAATAAGCCCTGTCGATGAGAAGGCCCAAGAGCTGTGGGATGCCTACACCCGCAGCAAGGAAGAGATGTTCAGCAAAACGCACACGACGTTCAGCCCCTGGATCATCGTCAAAGCGAACGACAAACAGGCTGCGCGTCTAGAAAGCTTGCGCTACGTGCTGAACCTTCTGCCCTATAAGGGAAAGGAAGAAGCGCAGGTTCGGCTGATACCTGATCCGAACGTGGTCACTCGATTCCACCGCGAGATGGTAGAACTGGATCTCTAACAACTCCAGTGAGGTCTATGCATCCGATTAGTCGGCTTCTGGTCCATGTCACTATGGTGCTGTGGTGCGCTCGCGCGGCGTTGGATGTAATATGCGTCGCTGGTTCGACTCTCAGCAACAACCGATGAAAGGAACAAGTTGATGAAGACGAGTATGTTCCCCTTCCTAGTCGTCGCGGTTTCCCTTGCCATCCCAGCCGGCGCGGCAGAACGACACATGATGCAGCCGCGGGTGCCCGCCGACAAGCTGGCCGAAGCGCGAGCTCTCACGAACCCGTTGCCGGATTCCCCGGAGATCGTTGAGCGAGGCAAGGCGCTCTATAACGGCAAGGGCACCTGCTTCAATTGCCATGGGAAAGATGGAGGCGGCAATGGGCCAGCGGCTGCTCAGCTGGATCCCTCGCCTCGTAATTTCCAACATCATGGATTCTGGCGCCATCGTACGGAAGGCGAACTCTTCTGGGTGATCAAGCATGGCTCGACGGGCACGGCCATGATCGGATTCGGCCAGGCGTTGTCCGATCAAGAGATTTGGGCCCTGATTCAGTACGAGCGCACCTTCGCCGTTGGGCATGGACCGGGCAGGATGGGACATGGAGAAGGCATGGGTCCCATGATGGGACCTGGTGGCGGGATGGGTGGCATGGAACAGCGCGGACGGAGAGGTGGGATGGGTGGGTGTGAAGGCGAGGCTTGTGGCCAGTAACTAGGAATGGGAATAAGCGGAACGAGACGAGATGGACGCGTCCCTTATGGCTCTGCGCTCGTGCGTAACCTTGAGAGGTTGCGGGCTCGTCTCAACGCTCGAAATCTGAGGAAGGATCAGGGATGAACAGGATACGAGCCTTCGGGAAACGGATGGTCGTGGTCGCGATCCTGATGCTCCTCGCCGGGTGTACGCTGCCGGGTCTTCCAGACGCGGGCAAGATTTCTGTTGGTCGGTGGGCAGAGCACCCATACGTTTTCACGGATACATGTTGGAGGATCGGCCAAGCAACCTACCGCAGACATTACTTGTACCGGCAGCTTGTGAGGTTATCGAAAGAAACCGGTAAGCGAGTGTTCCTCGACAGCTGGTTTTATGAAATTCACTACGTGGTGTATGAGGATGGAGCTTGGCGCATTCGAGGCCACGCGGGAGAGGATACCAGGGCGTTACCCTTCGGCACATCCCCCCATCCGTTTTTCTAACTCTTGTCTTTAGTGGGCCTGAGTCGAGAGAGCTGATAGCGACCTCACAAGCTAAGCGAATTGGAATCCCTCCCGTCGTGTTTCCCAAGTTGATGGCAGCCTCCTGGATTGCAGGGAACCAGCTACATCCTCTGCATCCTTTGTCGCGTTTTACCCCACCTGACAAGAACGGTCCTGAGTATTCTTGCGTCACATCGGCACCGCTCTCAACTGATCTGACAACCTCAAGTCTCTGTTTCTTCGGATAGTTGCAACGGCCCTGTTCAAACGGTCTCAGCGGCATCAGAATCGCACAAGCATGACGTCAAATGCGATTTTTGCTCCGTCCCGAAGATAGGGACCACCTGCCTTGCAGACGCATGGAGGGAGGGCCTGCCCTTTTCTTGAATCTAATCTTATGCGAGTGACTCCCATCAATGGGACAGAGGAATGAAAGGGCATGGAGGATTTCCAAGGGACGGTGATGAGCGTAACGTATCTCACACCGTTGCAAATGCGCGGGACTTGAGCGAGTGCCAAGTCCTGAATTACCAACATTAAACCAAGAGGAGAGTGCGATGACAACACTAGCCAGGCCAGGAGTTCCTGTCGGAGGATTCAAGACTGTCGGGCAAATACACGCGACGAACGATCTGGTGTTTCGTGTGGATCAGAATGCCATGGGTGTCGCCGTCGAATTGCTAACAACGCATACCCCGGGAGCGCCGGTGGTCGACGAGCGAGGTGAGTTCATCGGATTCATCAGTGAGTTCGACATTCTTCGAGCGCTTGAAGCGAAAAGGGATCTGAACCAGCTGACCGCAGGGGATGTCATGGCGAAAGACCGGATTGCTGTAACGGACGACACCAGCATCGATGATGCTGTGAAACTCATGGAGGAGAAACGACTTCTCAATCTGCCGGTCAAACGAAACGGCAAGGTGGCCTATTCCGTGACGCGGCACGATCTGCTGCGTGCATGGATCGGCTTAGGGGTTTCCATCGAAAATGCATGATCTGGTGCAAACCCAGGTTTCATCTCGATAGCGCCGCGCAGTTCGGCGTCTATGGCAAGGAGGTTGCGGTATGCGCACATTCATTACGATCGGCACAGGGGTTGCGGTTGGACTGATCTTAAGCGGCTGCTCTTCCTATCACACGGGAAAACACGCCACCACGCTGCATGCGAAAGCGGCGATTGCGGGACCGGGCATTACGGGAGAGGCGGACCTCTATGAAGAATATGAAGGGCGCGTACGGATCAAGCTGAAATTGCAAGGCAGTCCAGACAGCAAACTGACGCCGGGACTGCATGCCATTCATATCCACGAAACCGGGAACTGCGAGCCATTCTCTGCTGCCAAAGGACATTACGACGGCAACATCGATCTCCAAGTGAATCCGGAGGCCAACGTCAGCTCCGGTCTCGGCAATCACCCCTATCATTTGGGCGATCTACCGAACCTGTCGGTCGATGATCACCGAAGAGGCTCTCTCTATACCATCACGAGCCGAGTCACATTGTCTGATGGATTAAATTCACTATTCGATAAGGATGGGAGCGCCTTCATCATTCATGAACTCCAGGACAAATACCTGCCAGACCCACCGACCAAGGATGCGCCAGGCGGGCCACGAATCGCCTGCGGTATCATTTTGAAACAATAACAGCAGAGGGAATCTGAGGTGAGCAGATCCCTCGAGTCCGAAATGGCGAGAGACTATCACCGCGTACACGATAACCTCGAAGTAATGCCCTGACCTTGCGGAGGACTTCATGACCCTTCCGATGAGAGACAGCGTTGCGACCATTTCTGAATCATCTCCAACGGCGGTGTTCGATGTTGGAGCCCTGCTCAAGTCCGCGGGTCTCGAGGAACCGACCCAGACCGGAAAGGATCGAACCGTCGTTTCGTTAAAGACGGACAGCCTGCGCGTCGTGTTCCGATCCTTGAGCGAGGGCACCGCACTTCCAACTCATAAGGCCAACGGGCCAATCACAGTGCAGGTCCTGGACGGTCAGATCGAGTTTACGGCTGGTGCTCAGACGACACTGCTCCGAAAGGGGGAGGTACTGGCGCTGGAATTCGGGATTCCTTACTCTGTGAGGGCCGCAAAAAATTCCGCCATTCTTATCACGGTGGCGGTGCGTCCCTCGAGTGCGTGACGGTATACCGCACTCGACTGGTTAAAGGAGGACGCCTTTCTCATACAGAGAAATTGAGACCGCTGTTGCCTTTTGCGACAGCACCAGACTTGCCTAAGCCCTGGAATTCCCCAGTGAAACAGTTTTCGATCCAGAACCCTTCCATAAGACCTCGTCATATCAAAACAATGCTTGGTCGACTCTTGTGCCTCTCTGGCACGGACTTGGCTTTTATAGGAAGAAGAACATCTTCATCAATGGAGGATCTGCCATGGAAAATCAGAACGCCAATTGTTCAGCACAAGCCGTTGCCCTCGCCTTTCTCGGTGGCGCCCTTGCGGGAGCCATCGCCGGTATTCTTTTCGCTCCCAAGTCGGGGGAAGAGACGCGCCGTGAGCTAAAGGGGTTTGCCAGAAAGACAGAGGAAGACGTAATCGAGAAAGCCAAGGAGGTCCGAGCCGCACTCGATGAGACGATCGAGCGAGGCAAGCACTACATGGCAGAGAAGAAAGCGGACGTCGAAGCGGCTGTCAAGGCCGGCAGAGAAGCCATGAAAGAGAAAATGGACAAATGCTGTACTTGACGGAGGACTTGGAGGGACGACCCCATGCTGTCACGTGAAGAAATCCGCAAAACACTGTTAGGCCAACGGCGTGACCTGTTTCGTCAGGCTGCCCAGACTGAAGAGGAGCTGCGCTGGTTCGAAAGCGATATTGAAAGCGAAGTGGAGGAGCGGGGGCAGGAAGAGAGCATGGTTCGGTTGCTTGATCGTCTGGATGGGCGAGCGAAGGCCGAAATTGAGGCGATCGATCAGGCGCTTGTACGGATCGAGAGCGGTCAGTACGGGCGGTGTGAGGCATGTGGGAAGGACATTCCCCAGTCCAGGCTGGAGGCATTCCCTGCTGCGGCCATGTGTATGACTTGTGCCCAGGCGGGGGAGAACCAGGCAGCGCTGAGGAAATAGATGATGCGAGCAGTCCGCTTTCATGGCCGTGGGGGGCAGGGCGCGAAGACTGCGAGCCGTATTCTGGGAACCGCTGCATTCCTGGAAGGGTTTGTGGCGCAAGACTCGCCGATTTATGGAGCCGAACGGCGTGGCGCACCGGTGGCCGCCTTTACGCGGATCGCGAAGGAGCCGATCCGCGAGCGGGGTCTTATGGCCCATCCCGATCTTGTCGTGATCGCCGACCCATCGCTCATCCCCGATCCGGCCGCTCGCGCACTGGAAGGTATCGATGATCGAACAGCGGTCTTCGTCAACTCACCACTGACTGCAGAACAATTCCATGCCCAGACTTCCCTTCCCGGACGCCTGACGACATTGGATCTGACGGGGATCGCACTGCAACAGTTTGGTAAGCGCGGTGCAATCAGCGCACTCCTTGGTGCCGTGGCAGGTCGGCTTGTGGGACTCAGTCAGAAGTCGATCCGCGAAGCGATTGCACGGGAGTTGGCGGATCTTGGACTTGCACCTGACGTGATCGAGCACAATCAAACTGTCGCGCTCCGCTGTTATGAAGCAGTTCCACTGGTGGCGATCGAGACAGGCGCACGCCAACCAGCGGCCATAGCCCACCTTCGAGTCCCGACCTATGATCCACCGACCAGAGGAACGGCCAGCATTACGGCTGGTCCCAACTCGGCCATTCGATCGGTCAGTGGATGGCGGACGTTCCGGCCGGTTCTGCGGCCAGATATGTGTAACGGATGTTGGCTTTGCTTTGCCAGTTGTCCGGAGGGCGCGATCACGATCAAGCCGGACGGCAAGCCGGCCATCTATTACCCGCACTGCAAGGGCTGTCTCGACTGCGTCGAAGTCTGTCCGACCGATGCGATGACGGTGGAGCGAGAAACGGAAGCGGCTAATAAAACGTAAAACGTTGAGTTGGCTTCTCTGGTTTATTTCGTTTGTCTTGTTGATCCGGACAAACCGGCCAACCAACCAAACCAGACAGACCAAATGAACCAGACAACCCAGATGATGACCGGGAATCTCGCGGCAGCCTGGGGCGCGCGTCTTGCTGATGTGGACTATGTGCCGGCCTTCCCGATTACCCCGCAAACGGAAATCGTTGAGACGCTGTCGAAGTGGTGTGGCAGCGGAGCCCTCAACGCCCGCTTCGTCACGCTGGATTCGGAACATTCGATGATGACTGCGGCAGGGGCCGCTGCTGCGACGGGCGCGCGTGTGTTCACCGCGACATCGAGTCAAGGACTGCTCCATGCGTTTGAAGTGTTATACACCGTGGCTGGATGGCGAGTGCCGTTTGTCCTGGTGAATGTCTCGCGCGCCTTGGCCTCTCCGATCACGTTGGAGCCGGATCACAATGATGTGTTGGCGGCACGCGATTCCGGGTTTTTGCAGATCCATGCCGAAACATGCCAGGAAGTGGTGGACTCGATTCTCATGGCCTATCGCATCGCCGAAGATCCGCGCGTCTGCCTTCCAGTCATGGTGAACCTCGATGGCTTCTATTTGTCCTTTACCCGCGAGCCGGTGGTCTTACCGAATCAGGAGCAGGTGAAGCTGTTCCTGCCGCCGTTTCGACCGACTCATTTGGGATTCAAAGCGTCGGCTCCTCATGCGCTGGGAACCGCGGTGTTGGGCGGATCGACCTACAGTTACTTCCGCTATCAGATCCATCTGGCGTCGATGAATGTGCTTCAAGTGCATGAGGAAGCTGCCGTTGAGTTCGAACGACTGTTTGGCCGCCGCTATGACGTCGTTGAAGGCTACCGACTCGATGATGCGGAGGATGTGCTGATCATGACCAACGCGTTTGCGAGCAAGGGGAAGGCAGCCGTCGATGTGGCGCGAGCGGAGGGCAGGCGAGTGGGATTGTTGCGGCTGCGCGTGATCCGCCCCTGGCCGACTGAGGCCATCCGTCACGCGCTGCATGGCCGGCGGGCTGTGGCTGTTTTGGATCAGAATCTTTCTCCGGGGCAGGGCGGGATTCTCTTTCAGGAGATTGCGGCCTGTCTCTTTCATGAAGCGCTACGACCGCGAGCGCTCTGTTCATTCATCGGAGGCCTCGGAGGAAAGAATCTTTCGGAAGGCGAGTTTCGCGCCATCTTTGTGCAGACGGCGGAAGCGGGCGTCCGCGGAAAAGGCGTCGGGCCGGTGTTGCTGTATACGGAACCCGAGCATCGGGAGATGGTGCAGCTGCAATATCTCGCGCACGAACTCAAGACGGGCAGGTGAGAGAGGGC
>JACPZN010000126.1 GCA_016195505.1 Nitrospirota bacterium
CCCCTTCCGGATACCGTTCGACCTTGGCGATATTGTGCGCCACGTCATATACCAGCTCCATCCCCATCTCCTCTGCCGATTTGCCGAAGATCGCAGCAAAGGCCTCGCGGATCTGGTGGGTGATCACTTGGCGGTTGGCAAAGGCCGTATTCGCGGCGCAATTCATTGCCGAAAAGTAATCTTGGCCCTCCACTGATTGGAACGGCGCGCAGGCTAACTGCTGGTCTTTCACCTCGATCCCATATTGCCGCATCGCTTTTTCGAACACCTTGAGATAGTCGCTGGCCACTTGATGGCCGAACCCGCGTGAGCCGCAATGAACCATGACCACGATCTGATCATGACCGGTAATGCCCCAGGCGGCGGCGAGGCCCTTATCAAACACCCGATCGCTCGAGACCACCTGCACCTCGAGATAGTGATTGCCTGATCCAAGCGTCCCCAGCTGATTGATGCCGCGGCTGACCGCATGGTCGCTGACGTTCGACGGATCAGCCCCCGCAATGCGCCCTCCCTCTTCAATACATTCCAGATCTCGATGCCAACCGAAGCCTTGCTCAATGCACCAGCGGGCGCCCTGTGTCATGACCTGCTCGAACGAAGATCGGTCCAAACGCACAAACCCGCTTGCCCCAACCCCAGCCGGCACTCTTCGGAACAATTCCGTCATCAACTGTTCGAGATGTGGCCGAACATCCTCGTGCGTGAGATCCGTCCTGATGAGCCGCATGCCGCAGTTCACGTCATAGCCGACGCCGCCTGGAGAAATGATCCCGGAGCGGACATCGAACGCGGCCACCCCCCCGATGGGAAAACCGTAGCCCCAATGCCCATCCGGCATGCAGAGCGCGTAGCGCCTGATTCCGGGAAGGCACGCCACATTCGTGACCTGCTCGAAGACCCCGGCATCCATAGATTCCAGAATTGCCGGCGTGGCATAGATCCGCGCAGGCACCAGCATCCCAGCCTTTTCTGATGGAGCAATCTCCCAGACTTCGTTGGAAATGCGTGTCACCTGCATATTTGTATTCAGCGTCATCGGGGCTCCAGTCAACGGTCACTGGTCAGAGGTCATGAGTGCGGACCGAGACTCATTTGTCGTACGATTGAGACCAATAACATCCGCCGCTTATGACACATCACCCACCACTCGTCACGGCCCAGTTACACATCCAACACCACCCTGACCGCCCATCGTCCTCCCTCACATGCAAGCCGATAGAGATGTTTCGTGACCCCCTTCACATCAGCCCTCAGCTCCTGTGTCGAAACATTGATCGGCTCTCCATAGAGCTGTGCCTGCAGCTTCCACAAACCGTCTTCTTGTTGAGTGAGCCTGACATCTGACTTACTGAACACCACGCCGGCTGCATCTTTCCAATACACCAGATCAGACAGCCAATCAAACAGAAGCTCGGCAGGATCCTCGTCTGCCCGGTCAATCGCCCGCTGCCACGTTGACCCAATGGTCTCAGAATTGGCCATGGCCTCAATCACGGCGTTGGTCGCCCCTTGAAAGACGTCTTGGAGCGAATCCCCACTGGCATCGAACGCGAGATCCGCCATGGCGATATCGTCTAAGAATTGGAACGTGTAGGCCATGTCTCAACACGAAAACCGACTTGATTGCCTGGCAAGAGAATTGATCTGCGAGGACGGATTTGTGATAGTCAGTCTAACCTAGCTCGAAATTCTTTGGGAAGTCGGTGAGATTGCGGCAGCCATCCTTCGTCACAAGGACCATATCCTCGATCCGGACCGCCCCCAATCCTGGATAGTAGAGTCCTGGTTCGACTGTGACGACATGGCCTTCTTGGAGGAGGGAGCCGGTTCGACTGATGCGAGGGGCTTCATGGATGTCCAACCCCACCCCATGACCGGTCCCGTGGAAATAGCCTTGCATGCGCCCGTTCACCAAGCCGGTCTTGTATCCTGCCTTGTCGAAACGCGCACAGATGCCTTGATGGATCTTCATCCCATCGGCGCCATCCTTGACCTTCTCGATGGCCTCTTCTTGGGCATCCTTCACGGTTTGATACAGCCGCTTGAGTTCCGGATTGGCCGTCCCGCGAAGGACCGTACGCGACATGTCCGCAAAATAGCGGCTCGTGGCCGATCGAGGAAACACGTCGAAAATGATGCTGCGGCCTGCGGACAACGGCCCGCTGCCTTCATTGTGCGGATCGCACGCCTGTTCTCCGCCGGCTACAATCGTGTGTTGCGCCACGCAATTTCGTTCCATCAATTTTACGTTGATCAGCTGCTTGATCCTTTCAGACGTCAGCACGGTCCCGTCAAACCACAACTGGCCGTCCGTGACAGTGGCCTGCCGCAACACCGCATGCGCCGCCGCCACGGCTTCTTCCGTCGCACGTTGCGTGGCCTCGATATGCCGAATTTCTTCAGCAGTCTTCACCACACGTTGTTCGTAGAATGGATCGCGCTTTGGCTTCAGGTTGTACCCCAACTCCTGTAATCGTGTGGCATAGATGAAGGGAAAGTTCGCAGGCACCAAGAGCTGACGGATCTTGGACTCTTTCAAGACAAGATTCACGATATCGACAGTCGTCGGGTCCTTAATCCCCCTTTTTTTCGCCTTCTGTTCGATCTCGGAATAGGACAACACCCGGTCCACCGATGCCTGGGCCTTGGCACGATCCATCTCCAGATCGCTCATGACCAGCAATCGTTCACCCTTAATTTCGAGATAGATAAACGAGTCCGGTGCGATAAACTTGGTCGCGTAGTAGAGATTTGAGTCGCCCTCGCTGGCGGCGATAAACAGCGTGGCCACTTCTGGTTGGGAAGCTGTCGTCCGTTTCATGATTAAATTAGCGAGACGCGGGCGATGGGTGGAGAGTGTGGCGCGACAAGAATCCCACTTTCAAGATGCTCAAAATAGTCGTTCGGCAAGGCCGCAGCGAGTGCGGGACCGAGGCGGTTCGGTTCTCACTCACCCTCCCCGAGCTGCCAGAGCAGCTCTCTCCTCGGCCGGGGTACGTTGAGGGGCCGAAGGATGGGAGAACGAAGCTCGGTGCAAGGCGCGTCTCGGCGCGGCGGGGTTGGGCGGGTGAGAATAGAGACATTCTCAGCATCTTGAATGCGATGCTAGCACGGGGTGTAGGGTCGGTCAAGGCGTTGCGGGAACCGGTTCAGGTGCCGGCATACCCTCCGGCTTAGCTCTGTTCTCCTCATCGGGTGTCACGAGGTCGAGCGGAAGCGTCAGAGTATTCGTTAAGACATCGACCGCGAGTTGGGCCAACCCTGATAGGCCGGATGCAAAGGACTTCATCGGCAGATAGGTCACTTCGGGATCTTCCACGGCTCCCTTCACAGCGAACATCGCGGTCGCCAATCCCTTACGGTCCCCTGCGAGGATTCGCCCAAAGAGCGGAATCGTCTTGAGAAATTGCGAATACGACCCAAACGGGCTCACGGCCACCACAAGATCCAGCTGATCAGTCGGCAAGTCATAGTTCCCCGCCGCCGTGATCTTGAGAATCGGACTATCGATGATCAGGTTTTCAGTTTGAAACAAGCCATTCTGGATCACCATCGTCCCGGCAATCTTATTGTAAGGCAGCCCTTCCTTTTCGAGATCGACTTTCCCTTGCAGCACAGCCGGGAGGTTGAGCAAGCTGATGATCTTCCACACTGCCCGCTCCCTTGATCTCAGAATGCGCCCGTTTTCCAGCAACACCTCCGCTTTTCCATTGAGTGAAGGATAGATCCCATGGGGATTGCGTCCATGTCCGCGAATTGAACCGCTCAGCCGCATCTCCCCTGACACGCCGTGAACCCGGGTATTCGTCAACTTCAACAGATCCTCCACTTGTACTCCTGTGGCTCGGAGA
Source organism: Nitrospirota bacterium (assembly GCA_016195505.1). Taxonomy (GTDB): domain Bacteria; phylum Nitrospirota; class Nitrospiria; order Nitrospirales; family Nitrospiraceae; genus Nitrospira_D. The sequence goes on from JACPZN010000126.1 coordinate 3,855, forward strand.
GAGAGTTCGATATCCGCCGGTGCCTTTCGCGGAAGCTGCACCACGATGCGACCGGCTACTTGCCCATTGGTCGATTCACCGGAGATCCGATCGACATCCAGCACCCCGTCCTGGATGTTCAGCCGTGCCGACAGGCCGCCGAATTTCATGTGTTTGTAATGCCCGCGTTCGACCGCAGCCGACATCGTCACTTGACTGGTAGCCGCCAAGGTTTCGAGAAATTCCCGCATGGGCGACCGTTCACCTTTGGGAATCAAGAGATCCAGGTCAAGCTGGTTCGACTCAATCTTGCCTGTGATCACGGGCTTAGCCATCCAGTTTCTGATGGTGGCCTCCAAGGAGACGTCGCTGTCTTGGGTCTTGAACGAAAGCCGCTTGACTTCGGCGCCATTGCGCACCAGCTTCACCCGGGCGTAGAGATCTTGAATGTGGCCCTCGACCCCTTTGGCCAGCATCAGACCGTTTGTGAGCGCCATCCATCCAGTAATCCGCCACCCCTTCCAATCCGGTTCCTTCCCTTTAACATCCAATGAAACCTCGAGATTGCCTGCCTCAAAGCCGCCTTTGGAGATCCACTCGGGCAGACTCGACAATGAAAGAGTCCCCGTCGCAACCGCCGCATCGATAGTGAAGCGGTCGCCGAACTGTATGACCCCCTTGGCAGGAATTCGCATCGATGGAAGGATCAACTCCACGCGGTTCATGGTCAGGGTGTTGGCCTTGGCCACATCGCCCTCAAACTCTACGGTGACCGGCGCTCCGACGGGTTTCTCAACGAATCCCGGCAAGGCAACCTTCGACTCGTCGAAGACCACGGCGCCGCGGACATGCGGCGTCGCCGTAGAACCGGAGAGGGCAACGACCGCACTGAGAATGCCCTCGAACGTGCCCTGCGGGATCGCGGTGAGGGGGATCAGCCGTGTCATTCGCGCCGCATCGCCGCGGGCGCGAACCACAAAGTCTTGAAACAGGCCTGTGGTCCCGCCGGTCATCGTCCCCTGGACTTGCAGGACTGTATCACCGAGATAGCCGGTAACTTGGTCAAGCTGCGTGGATCCATCAGCCAAGATAAATCGCCCTTGCATCCCCATAAGACGTTCCGGCAGCGCGATGTGGTTGAGGCTCACGTGGCGAGCGGTAATCTCTCCACCGGCAAAGGTGACGCCGTCGGACTGGTTCAACGGGCCCACGAGACGAAATGTCGGCTGAGCCATCCCCTCCACATCTCGAATGCCGGCCAGCAACCGCGTGAATCGTTCGGCCTTCATGGTCTTCGCGAGGAATTCCAACAGATGAGACGCCGCCATATTGCCCGTGATCTCTAGTTCGAGCCATGGACCAGCCTCAAGAAACGACACCGTCGCCTTCCCATCCGTAATCTGAATCCCTCCATAAATCCCTGTCACACTGGCAACGCGAACGCGTCCGGCCTCTACGAAGACCACCGCAGCCAGGTCCTTCGCCGCAACACGGTCTCGGCCGATCAATCCCTTTCCTTCCTGCACATGAAACTCCCCGGTTGTTGAGAGTTGGGGACCAGCCGTGGCGGACCCTGTCAGCGTTGCATTCATCACTTGCACTTTGCCGTCAATCTGACGATCAGCTAACAGGGTGGAGAGCTGTGGGTTGATCCACTCTACGGGAATAGTTTTCAACAGTTGCGGCAGCGCGACCAAAGAACTGCTGAACGTAACGGCAAAAGTCGGCTGGGGAGTCAGGAGCCCGGCAAGATTCGCTTTTCCCGTCAGTGTCATTTCGTTCAGACGCGCTGTCATGTCCGAAAGCACCATGTCATACCCCGCCACCCCGGGCATGACCCGAACGGAACTTTGAAGGTTCAATGCCCCTTGAAGATGTTCAGAAATCGGCCGGGGTCCAAGGAAGTCTGCAACTTCGCGAACCTTGAGATCTGCGGCGTCGATATGGCCGTCAAACTGGAATACGGCTGCCGGCCCCGCTGAGTCTTCACTGGATAACGACACCGATTTTTCCAATCGTCGGACGACTCCATCGAGGGATACGGCAGACACTCCCTGTTCCCCTGGATGCGCAGCCGAAAAGTGCAGCTCCGCGAGACCGCGGTCAGGCCGAATCAGGAGCCCGAACTCTACGTGCTCCAGCTTGATGGAACGGATTCCATCAGGCCTGGCGGCATCGATCACCGTGATGGTGCCGTTGACGAGTGTGGCTTGCCGGATCATGAACGTCCGGGCCATCAGATCCATCGTGCGCTGGTCCGTGGTTTCCTGATCTTTCAGGCCGTCCAGCACATTCCAGTGCCCGGTCTCGTTCCGCCGGAGCGTGAGCGTCGGTTCCTCGATCAGCAACCGCTTGCCCACCACTTGCTTGCGCAGGAGCGGAAGCAGGCGCAAGACAAGATCGACTTTCTTGGCAGTCAGCACAACCTGATCTGAATTGGGGTCATGAATCGAGACTTGGGACAGCTCCACGCGGATGCGTGGAAAGAGCACGAACTTGACGCGATGAACCTCGATTTTTCGCCCAAGGCTCTCTTCAAGCTGCTGCAGGACAAAATCCTTGAGATAGTCTTGGCCGGTCAGGTCTTTAGAAAACGATAGGAAGGCGATGGCGAATACCACCAAGGCAAGTACGATTACCAGCCCAAGCCTGAGACGGGACACACCACCCCCCTCAAAAATACGTACAAGTCTTGTTTCCATCTTACCGGATCAATGACATGAAATCCACCAACTCTGCGTTCTACAAGGGATTTCTCGGCAAGATATTCTATGCTCATTGAGACGGCCATTACGCTTTGTCCTATCGAAAACTACACAACGACTTGCCGTTCTTTCTCACTCAACGAAGCGATTTTTCGTTGGCGATATCATTTGCCATCGGCCCTCGGCAGAGTTGACAGTCGCGGGGCTCTGGACTACACATTTGCTATGGCAATTCATCCATTGGCGGGAAAACAGGCGCCGGCCTCCGGTCTCGTCAATGTGACCAAGCTCCTTGCTGCCTATTTGACCGAGAAACCGGACCCAGCGATTCGAGAGCAGCGAGTCTCGTTTGGCACATCTGGGCATCGAGGATCATCCTTCAAGCAATCTTTTAACGAGCCCCATGTCCTGGCAGTCACGCAGGCTGTCGTTGAATATCGGATAGCTCAGGGCACCACCGGCCCGCTCTATCTCGCGATGGATACCCACGCACTCTCGAAGCCGGCCTTTGCCAATGCTCTCGAAGTACTGGCGGCCAATGGCATCGAGGTCGTGATCGACAAAGACAGCGGGTACACACCGACGCCGGTCATCTCTCATGCGATTCTTTCGTATAACCGTGGCCGAACAGATGACCTGGCCGACGGCATTGTCATCACCCCCTCCCACAATCCGCCGGAAGACGGCGGCATCAAGTACAACCCGCCGCAGGGCGGCCCGGCCGATACCCAGGTCACCAAGTGGATTGAAGACAGGGCCAATGCCCTTCTTGCCGCCGATCTTCAAGGAGTCAAACGGCTGTCCTATGAACAGGCCAGGCGAGTTCCAACCACGCGCCCGCATGACTACATCGGGACATACGTTGGTGACCTTGGCAACATTGTCGATATGGACGCCATCGCGTCAGCCAAGCTCAGGCTCGGTATCGATCCGCTAGGCGGGTCCGGCGTGGCTTACTGGAGGCCTATTGCCGAGCGCTATGGGCTGAACATCGAGATCGTCAATCCGACTGTCGACCCGACCTTTCGTTTTATGCCGTTGGATTGGGACGGCAAGATTCGCATGGATTGCTCCTCACCGTACGCAATGGCGAATCTGATTGCCCTCAAGGATCGATTTGACGTGGCCTTCGGAAACGATGCCGACAACGACCGGCATGGGATCGTCACACGCTCTGCCGGCTTGATGAACCCGAATCAATATCTGGCCGTGTCGATTGCCTATCTCTTTGCAAATCGTCCTTGGTGGAGGCCCAATGCCGGTATCGGCAAGACGCTGGTGAGCAGCAGTCTCATCGACCGTGTGGCGACGAAGCTGAAGCGCAAGCTGGTCGAAATGCCGGTGGGCTTTAAGTGGTTCGTGAATGGGTTGCTCGACGGCTCACTCGGCTTCGGCGGTGAAGAAAGTGCCGGCGCGTCCTTCTTACGGCGAGAGGGGACGGTGTGGTCCACGGATAAAGACGGGATCATCATGGATCTCCTTGCTGCCGAGATGATGGCCAAGACTGGCAAAGACCCAGCTCAGCTCTATCGTGATCTGACAAAGGAGCTGGGCGAGCCGATTTATGAGCGGATCGATGCTCCCGCCACGCCGGAGCAGAAGGCGATTCTCTCGAAGCTCTCGCCCGATCAGGTGAAGGCCACCGAGTTAGCCGACGACAAAATCATCGCGATGTTGACAACCGCTCCCGGCAATGGCGCTTCTATCGGCGGGCTGAAAGTCGTGACAGAGCAAGGCTGGTTCGCCGCCCGCCCCTCCGGCACAGAAGATGTGTACAAACTCTACGCTGAAAGCTTCCGTGGGAAAGATCACCTCAAGCGGATTCAGGAAGAAGCACAAACTTTAATCACCAAGGCTTTGGCATCAACCAATTGAGAGTAAGCGTATCCGTTCGTGATTATTATCATAAGCCCATCAAATGTTTGAGCTAGGCAGTACGGCGGTCCTGATCTGGGGGATCATCTTCGATCGATCGGTGCAGGGTTTGCTATCTATGGGAAGAAGCAAAAAGCCATCGTGCCGCTCTGCGTCGGAGTGGCACTCTGCGTCTTCCCCTACTTCATCGCGAACGTTTATGTGCTGGTTGGCATCGGCATAGTCTTTGTGGCGATTCCGTATTTTGTGAGGATGTGACGGCAACTGAGGGTTGTCGCCGATGACAACTAGTTTGCCAGTTGCTACTCCTGCAGCAAAATGTGTGTCAACTTTGCACCGACCTTCTTCGGAGAAGCGAGCAGCTCACACGTGCAGGATGAAAAGGACTGGGCGAAGAAACGGATCTCATTTAGAAGGAGGCGAGTCCGTAACCCGTCGAAAGACTTCCGCATAGACACCTGCCGGGGCGCAGGCCTTGGGATCGGCGAACACGGCTCGCCAGCGGTTCAACCCCAGAACTCCTTCCCCATAGGGTATCGTGGCCACCTGACTTCGATGCTCCGCAATCGCCGCCATCTTCTTGGCCACATAGCGGTCAATGTACTCAAGGCGGTCCCAGGTCGCAAAGGGGCCCCAGATTTCGTACGCCCAGACACCACCGCGTGGAACGATGCCGGATTCAAGAACACTTTCCCTCGCCAGCTTGCCGGCAAGACGATGGGCCGGATGTCGGTCAAGTTCCTCATCCAGTGTATAGACCTCGTTCGGTTGCAGGCGAGTCAGCAGGTCGACGAGTCTCCGCTTGACCGCCGTAGTATTAACCTCGTTCTCCCCGTCCGGTTCGTCACAAAAGATCACGTCTTTAACCCCCAAAACGCTAGCGGCACGGAGGGCCTCCCCTCTTCTTACTTCGGCCATCCGCTGCTCCGTCAACGCGAACGGATTCGATGACCGACCACCGTTCGTCACGACGACGGACGTAATCAGGGCCATGGACTCCACCAGCTTGGTGACTGTCCCGCCCATGCCGATTTCCATGTCATCCGGGTGAGCGCTGATGATGACGACGTTGTGGCTCATGACGGATGCCTATCCTTACGATGTGGGAACGATTTGTTGTTCTGCGTGGTAGGAACTGCGCACGAGCGGGCCGGATTCGACGTGGGTGAAGCCGAGGGCGATCCCTTCCTCTTTCAATACCGCAAACTCAGTGGGGTCATAGAAGCGAGCAACTGGTAGATGTTCTCTGGTTGGCTGGAGATACTGGCCGATGGTGATGATGTCGCAATGGACCACCCGCAAGTCTCGCATGACGTCGCGGGCTTCATCCATGGTTTCGCCCATTCCAAGAATCAATCCAGACTTGGTCGTCATTCCCAGTTGCTTGGCCTTGCCGAGTAGCTCAATCGATCGTTGATACTTTCCCTGCGGGCGGATCGCTGGAAACAGCCGCCGGACGGTTTCGATGTTGTGATTCAGGATTTCCGGTTTCTCGGTGCAGACCATTTCTAACGCTGCCTCGTTCCCTTCAAAGTCCGGAATCAGCACTTCAATCGAGCAAGCGGGGCTGAGCCGTCTCGTCTGCCAGATGGTTTCGGCGAAAATGGCTGCGCCGCCGTCCGCCAATTCATCCCGATTCACTGAGGTAATCACCGCATGGCGTAGGCCCAGGGCCTGAACTGCTTGCGCTACGCGGAGCGGTTCCTCGTGGTCCACTGCCAGCGGACGTCCTGTTTCGACCGAACAGTAGTGACAACGCCTGGTGCAGATGTCGCCGAGGATGAGAAAGGTCGCGGTGCGGGCGTTCCAACATTCCCACCGGTTCGGGCAACGGGCTTCCTCGCAGATGGTGTGGAGGCTGAGCCGGTCCATTGTCTGCTTGATGTCGAGATAGTCC
>JACPZN010000051.1 GCA_016195505.1 Nitrospirota bacterium
AATCACACGAGCCGCGGAAGGAGATGTCCTATGCCTACGAAAGTGGAGATCGGCACCATCGTGAAAGTTGTGAAGACAGACGACGAATGGAAGAAGTTGCTGCCTCCCGCTGCCTATGGAGTGTTGCGGCACGAAGATACCGAGCGGCCTTTTGTCAACCCGCTGCATGAGAACCACTCATCCGGCATCTACTACTGCGCCGGCTGCGACTTGCCGTTGTTTTCGTCCGAACACAAATACGACAGCCAGACGGGCTGGCCCAGCTTTTGGCAACCGATCGATCCCAAAGTGATCGAGTCCCGCACCGATTTCAAAATATTTGTGCCCCGCACGGAGGTGCATTGCGCCCGTTGCGAAGGCCATCAAGGACACGTCTTCAAAGACGGTCCAAAACCCACCGGCTTGCGCTACTGCATCAACGGTGTGGCACTGAAGTTCGTGGCCGGCTAATCGCCTCTCAGCGGACCGACGTGACGCGTGTCTAATCGTGAACACCCCTGTGTGGTACACCTAGGCCATCCCTTCGCCCCGTTGAATGACTGCTAGCACTGCCCAATCAATCTCTGTACAATCGGTCAGTACCAAACACAGAGTCACCGCCGTTATGTTCCGCCGAAGACTGCCGTATTCACTGCTATTGCTGCTCGGCGTATTTCTTTCGTGTGGCGAGTCCTCGAACCTGCTCTCTTCAAAGACAGATCCTTGTTCGCTGATCACCGGTGCTGAAGCAGAACGGGCACTCGGAGAACCGGTTCAGGAAGCTGCTCGCTCTGACTCAACGACTTGTGTCTTCAAAGCTCGGCGCAACACGTCGAATGCCGTAACCATTCAAGTTGATGAAACCCCCGGGAAAGACCGCCGGTCCTGGTTCAATAAGGAACGACTTCGGCGGGACAGCTACCTTCTTCCCGGTTTGGCCGATGGGGCCGTCAGGATCGACTCGCCTCCCTCCTTGTCCCGGGTGACCTTCATCCATCAAGACGCGCTGGTGACCGTAATGGTCGCCTCAACGAAGCAGAAGGATCTCCCCAAGGCCGTCACACTGTTGGGTCAAAACGCCGCCGTTCGCTATGGCGCCCCGACGCTCGCAGCCGCCGGTTCGAATACAGCTCCCCTTGCCCTCTCATCCAAGTCCTCGCTCGATCGGTCGACGCTGACCACTGCACCCACTCGCACCGCTCCAGTCACGATGACTCAGACTCTCCCTGCCTCTTCGGGCACCACGACTGGACCGACGAAATTAGGTCCCATCGATCCGGCTAACCTGGCAGGGACCTGGCATGCGCATCCAATTCAGGGCAGGATGAAGCGCGACATGCTCCTCGTCATTCAGCCCAATCGTGAGTGGTTGCTCTCCTCGATGATACAATTCGACGGCATCTTGGATGCTGAAGCCGGGCACTGGGCGTTCGAACGAGCGAATACGTCTAAGGGGCTGGCCTGGAAAGGGACCTATCAAGGTTCGATGGCGAACTCGTTCTCCAGCACGGGCAGCATCCGTGCAACATGGGCTAGGCTGCAAGGCGACCAAGGCCCTGCACACATTCCGACCGAACTTTGGAGACTGCGACGGGAAGCGACCGGCATACCGTCATTTCAGCTGAAGACTGTCGATCCAGAGTTAGTGGGCCAGTGGGAAGGAGCCGGCACCTACCCCGGAGGATCTGCCTCGTTCGTGTGGTCGATCAAGCCGTCTACGGGAGCGGACCTGCTGATCGTGAATCAGACACGCGGAACCGTCGAGACCAATGGCGGGATACCCCAGCTTCAACCTGTTTACAAACGACATCGAAGCCTCAGCATTGTGGCATTCCAGGAGGGCGGGTTCACCACCAGCGATGGGAAGGCCAGCATCCGGTGGACTCGACTGACTCCTGAATCGACAGAGGATCCTCGCCTCTAACAATCCGGCATCTCATCACGACTCCCAAGGGGCGTCTCTCATGGCGAGCTCGCATCAACGGATTGGATTTGTCGGAGTGGGCCGCATGGGAGCCAACATGGCTCGCCGCCTCAAAGAGGAAGGCTTTCATCTGACGTCAGTCTTCGACATTCATCATCCAGCCGCTCGTACGCTTGCCGCAGAACTCCATCTCGAGGCTGCGCAGAGGCCAGCCGAGGTTGCCAAAGCTTCATCCCTGGTCATCACGGTCGTTTCGGATGACTTGGCAATGCATGCCATCTTTGCCGAGAAGGACGAAACCAGTCTCTTGGCCCATGCGCAAGGCCGTCTGTTCATCAATTGTGCGACTCTTTCGCCTGATATTCACCTTGAAATCGAGCGGCTGGTCGCAGGACGAGGCGGTACCAGT
>JACPZN010000059.1 GCA_016195505.1 Nitrospirota bacterium
CATATCGCGTTTCTTCGCCCGTTCTTCGAGCGAGCCCTCAGCCCCAAAGAAGTGGAGCAGGCTGGCGAGCTGCTGTTGCGGCTCCGGGACAGCTTCCAGAAAGGCGCACCGTAGATGATGCAGCTGACGATTCTGGGTTCCGGCACGAATGTTCATCCCGCACGCGCCGCGGCCGGCTATCTCGTCCGCACCGATCAGACGATCTTGCTGGACTTCGGCCCACGCACATTGATGAACCTCATCAAAACCGGCGTGGACCGAAACCGGGTCACGCACATTCTGTTCTCGCATTTTCATGCAGACCATTTTTCTGATTTCATCACGTTTTTCTTCGATGCGATGATCTTCACGAAGTATGAAGATGGAAAACGGCCGCCTCTCACCGTCATCGGCCCGCTCGGCACGAGGCAGCTCTTCAGCGCCCTCTTCGCTACGCTGCCTGACTTCAGCCGGGCACCATTCGGCGTCCATTTTAAAGAAGTCTCCGACCGCCCATTCTGGATCGGTAAGACAAAGATCCTTCCGCGAACGGTGACCCACAGCCCCCGTTTGCATTGCCTGGGATACAGACTCGAGTATGGCACTGTTCCTTTCCGGCTAACCGGCCTGGTCCCGTCCACTTGCACGCCGGACAATGCGGCCAGGTCGCCCGGGAGGCCAGTGTCGGCCGGCTCGTCCTGTCGCATTTTTATCCGATTGCAGATCGGTATGACGTGAAGGCCCAGGCAGGGGAGAAGTATGGGGGAAAGATTCGAAAGGGGAAAGATCTGCTGACGATTAGACTGTAAGCTAAAGCCCGTCCTCGCGCGGCTCCCCACCCAAGATTTCAATGAACTTCGTCAGGCGGACGGTCTTCACCGGTTCGTCCATCTTCGAATAGATCGCCAAGAGATTTTTGACCATGCGAGACAGTATGGCGCGAACAGGACTTTTCTGCAGATACTTGTCGTCGAACCCATACCCGGCTTCCGTCAGAAACCGCGCACAGTTTTTCTCGGTCAGCAACGCCCCGCCATTGAAACAGTCGATAAAGATCTTGTAGCGGTCGGACTCGTACTTGACCAAGAAATGTCCAGGCATTCCGATGCCGAACAGGGGAAGGGACTGTCGTTGTCCGATGAGCAGATACACCACCGACAGACTGATCGGAATCCCGACTCGCCGATCCATGACTCGATTGATGTAGCTGTTTTCCACTTCATAATAATTCTTCGTATTGCCCTTGAATCCCTGTTCGGTGAACACATAGCGATTCAGCGCATTGACCGTTTCTTCTCCGGATGCCCGCAAACCGATTCGCGCACGAACTTCCTGCGCCATCGTATCCAACTGCTCACGATAATGGGCCACATCGAGCGTCGGATAGGCGTAGCGGGCGATCAAGAAGGCTCCTGTTTCCAAGCTCATGGCTTCGTCGGGGAGCGCCGCCAGTTCAGCCAGCTCGTCCTCTAACTTCCCCCCGCGGATTTCTTCGAGCACGGAGGCGATCCGATCGGCCATTTCCGGCTGCTCGATCTCGGCTTCTTGCAAGAGAGGCACCGCCGACGGTCCGATATCGATCAACTTCCCGCTGATCGTCTGGACGATCCGATCGTCCTCATCTGAGAGCAAGCGAATGAGCGCTCGAATCTGACTTTCAGGTATGACCATCATTACTCTCCAACTCCCACTGGGCTACCCCATTGCCCGGCGGAACGCCTTCGCCCCGCCATACAGGCAGAGCGCATCGAACACTACCATCACTACCACGACCATAGCCACATGCGGCAAGGCTTCGCTCCACCCGGACAGAATCAAGGGACGCACCGCGTCGATGGCCCAGGTCATGGGATTGAACTGCGCAAGGAAACTCATCCACCCCGGCATCGCCGCCAGTGGGACGAGCGCCGAGCTAAGGAAAATCATCGGCAACGAGAGAAATCCCAGCACGGAAAAGAAGTCGCCGTGGCTTTTTACGGAAAAGGCCATCGCCATTGAGATGGCGGTCAAGCCGACGCCGAACATCATCCCGATGAGGAGAATTGTCGCTACGCCAAGCAAGCCTGTCGCCGGTTGAACCCCGAATAAGAACGCGACGCCGAGAATGACAAGGACCTGCATCGACGTGATCGTCATGACAAAAATAAACCGGCTCAGAATGACGGAACTTCGACTGATCGGGGTCGACATGAGGCGCTCGAGAAACCCGTTCTCCTTATCGAACAACAGATCGACGCCACCGGCCAAGCCGTTATTCAGCACGGTCATCACGACCACACCAGCCGCGAGAAAGCTGATGTAATTCGGCGCCTGGGTGACCTGTGAGTCGGCCGCACGCTGGAAAAGATTGCCGAAGAAAATGAGCCAGAACAACATGGGTTGCACCAGTGTGAACAGCATGCTGAATTTTTCGCGGCTCAACCGGCGGACCCACCGCATCGTCAACGCACTGATTTCTTGCCAATAGTCGTGCATGGGGTGATCTGTGATCCGTGATGGGTGACGAGCGCCGGTCTAAAGACGAACCGCTCACTCATCACCGATCATTCCTCACTCTCCTTTTGAATGTCGTCCTTGATCGACCGTCCTGTGTGAGCAATGAACACATCGTCCAGCCGGGGCCGGTGGTAGTCGATAAACTCCAGGCGGCAATCCAGCCGATTGGCCTCCTCCAAGATTGCGGGGAGGGCTTTCTCGGCGGACTCGACTCGGATATCCAGGCCCGTCGCCGTCGCGTTCACGGTTCGAATTGCGGGCTGCCCCTTCACGGCAGCGGCCAGTGCGCCGATCCGAGCCGTTTCTTTGATCGTCAGCGACACGATGTCGCCACCGAGCGCGATTTTGAGTTCGGCAGGCGCGCCGAGCGTCTTGATCTTGCCACCATCGATAATGGCCAATCGATCGCAGAGCTGATCCGCTTCATCTAGATAATTCGTCGTCATCACGACCGTCATTCCGCGGGCCTTCAGCATGCGCACATACTCCCAAATTCTGAGACGGCTTTGGACATCGAGGCCAAGGGTTGGTTCATCAAGAAACAAAATCTTGGGATCGGGTAAGAGTCCGCAAGCGATATCGAGCTTGCGCTTCATGCCGCCGGAATAGGTCTTGGCCGGCCGATCCGCATGGGCCTCCAACTCGACCAGCTTCAATAGCTCGGCTATTCGTTTGGTCGCTTCGTCTTTTGTCAGGTGATAGTGCGAAGCGTGGTGCTTTTCCCTGCGCCGTTGGGTCCCAGCAGGCCGAAGATTTCGCCTGCATAAACGTGGAAGGACAGGTCATCGACGGCCTTGTGGCTGTCGTAGGTTTTACAGAGATGGCTGACATTGATCGCGACGGTCCGATCCATTACTCCCAGTCTTTCGCACCGTGGTGATCGTGCAGCATGAATTGGATCAGATCGTTCAGGCGGCGCGCCCGTTGGTGCAGGCCGTCCGCTTCCAACAGAAATTGTTTTTCCAGCGGCGTGCACTCCAGATAGGTCGAGAGGGTGTTCACCAACACTTCGTCGCTGACTTCCTCGCGAAAGAACCCCTGCCAGGCCGTACTATCTTCCCTCGTTTGCAGATACCGGCCGTTCGAGTCCCTGGAGCAGGATATTCGAGCGGCTATCCGACAACGGTTGCACGCTCACGATCCGTCCGACGCAGAGAATGGGATAAATCGACGGATTCCCGTAGTAGTCGGGTTCCCATCCTTCTTTGAGCAACGCCATGGCGATGCACTGGCCGCCGATTGTCGCGTCGGTCACCATTTGGCAGTAGCGCGGTTCAAAAATGTGGAGCGGCAGATAGGTCTTTGGAAAGAAGACGAGATTGGGCAGCGGAAACACCGGAAGGCGGTCTGGAATAGGAAACGGCTCGACTTGCTCAGAAGGCACTCGACCCGAGGGCTCACGCTCACGATCAATCTGCATAGCTCACGATAGCCGAGACTCGTGAAAATTGTCAACGCTCTTCGCCAACCAGAGACGTATGTTATGAATGCGTAAAAACCGCGCTAGCACTAGGGATTTGTGCGGTTCGAGATTCCCGTGTTATAAACATCGCGAGATGCGACGCACGGCATTCAACGTTCGTTCTCCGTTCTTGCCTCTGAGACGAGGCGAGTGGTGACGCACGGCGTCCGATTGGCCATCCTCTTGGCCGCCTGGCTGGCAGGCGACTTGTCCGCGGTACTTGGCGAAGGTCCCTCCACGACGCCGTTTCGGCCGGCCACCGCAGGCTATCGATATGAGTTTCCCAAAGACCACGGATCGCACCCAGCCTACCGAACCGAATGGTGGTACTACACGGGCCATCTCCAGGCCAAGAACGGGCGGACGTTCGGTTTTGAGTTGACCTTCTTTCGTCGCGCCATCCCGCCCGACGAAGTGAAAACGCTGCCATCGCAGTGGTCGGTGAACCACCTGTATTTGGCCCACTTCGCCTTGACCGACATCGGCGGACAAAGATTTCATTTCTCCGAAAAGCTCAGCCGGGCCGGGTTAGGCAAGGCCGGAGCGGATGAGTCACGACTTCGCATCTGGATCGACGACTGGCATGCAGAGGCATCTGCCGACGCGGCCGGCATCCACACCTTAGGTGCACAGGACGGCGCACTCGCGCTCGCCCTCACTCTCCAGCCGGCCAAGTCCCTGGTCATTCATGGCCCGGATGGCATCAGTCGGAAGGGACCAGGCACGGGCCAAGCCTCCCACTATTATTCGTTCACGAGACTGGCTACAACCGGCAGCCTCTCGATCAACGGTGAACGGTTCGATGTGAACGGCACCAGTTGGATGGACCATGAGTTCGGGTCTGCCGATCTCGGCAACGATCTGGTCGGATGGGACTGGTTCAGCATCCAATTGGCGGACAATAGTGAACTGATGCTGTATCGCATGCGCAGGAGCAATGGATCATCCGATCCTGCGTCCAGCGGCACCGTCGTGTCACCCGATGGACACACTCGACACCTCTCGGTTGCTGACATCGGCATCGAGGCCACCGGGGCTTGGACCAGCCCGGAGAGTAAGGCGGTCTACCCAAACAAGTGGCGCCTTGCGATTCCGTCCTTGGATCTTGTGCTTGATCTTGTCCCATTGCTCGCGGATCAGGAACTCCGAACATCGCGCAGCGCACAGGTCACCTACTGGGAAGGCGCGGTGGCTGTGTCGGGAACGAAGCAGGGCCGGTCTGTGAAAGGTCAAGGCTATGTTGAATTGACGGGGTACGCGAAGCGACTCATTCAGAAGTTATGAATTGCGTGCGCCTTGACTCCTCTCGCACCTCTATGGTTAGGTCTCCCGCCACGCTGGTTCATCTCCGCCGCTCTGGCCCATGATACAACGCCGGTCCCACGACAGATTGCGAATCCCTTACTTCTGCCGTCACACCATTGTCGTGTTGCTTCTTCATGCGCTGGTGACTGGCTGCCAGAAGGAGAGTGAGTCCATAGTCTCAATCGCGCTCCATCCGACAAACGCGAATATTCTCTACGTCGCCACCAACGACGCCGTTTACAAATCCCGTGATGCCGGCGCTTCATGGGAGCGGTTCCCGAGCTTCAGTGCGCGGCGTGTCACCACTATTGCGATCGACCCCCAACTTCCGGCGACAATCTATGCCGGTACCATGGGGGATGCGGTCTATAAAAGTCCGGATGGCGGGCAACATTGGCTGCCACACAATGTCGGTTTGAAAGAACACGTGTCGTTCGTGAATCAGTTCGTCTTCCACCCGGCGCTCAGCGAGAAAATCTATGCTGCGACCACTGTCGGTGCCTACTATACGAAAGACGCGGGCCGCGAATGGGAAGAGAGGATGAACGGGATGAAGGAAGTGCACATCGTGACATCGATCGCGATCAATCCCAAAGATCCGACGATTCTCTATGCTGGAACCACCGGCGGAATCTACCGTTCGGACGACGCGGCGATGTCCTGGAAGAAGGTCAACAACGGGCTGATTCCGGAGAGCGAACTTATGGCCTCGATGGCATTGGGCGTGAACGCGATCGAGATCGAACGGGTCAATCCCGACGTGGTCTATGCCGGCACCACGAAAGGGCTGTTCCGCACGGCGAACAAAGGCGGGCAGTGGGAGCGGATCGGACAATCGCTTCCCGATCCCTTCATCAGCAGCGTGGTGATCCATCCCACTGAGCCGTCTTTGATTTACATCGGTGGACCGGGAGGCGTGTTGAAAAGCGCCGATAGCGGGAAGACCTGGCAGACGATGAATCAAGGGCTCGCGACTTTGAACATACGGGCACTCGTGATGGCGCCGAAAAGCTCACAGAGTCTCTACGCCGGCACAAACGGCAGCGGACTTTACCGCTCTGCCAATGGTGGCAACACCTGGACGCCCATGCCGCTGAAAGCCGCTGCCTCGTCGCCTGGCTAGCGGAGAGTGGCGACGGGTTGTTACTCTCACCCGTCCTGCCGTATCATCCACATTGGTGCTATGACGCACGCTGATCCATCCTTCAGCAATCCAACCCAGAGGTTGCGCGAAGAGTTCCGCCGTCATCTGCAAGTCTTCTACTCCCAGCTCAGGCTAGCCCCGCCGTACGAAAGCGTGGAAAAGGCTATTCGCACGTTGACGACCGCGGTGCATGCCCTGCCCAAGGAAGAACAGACTCGAATTATGTCCGATCCCGCTTTGCAGTGGAAGCAGTTTCGACTCGCCTTTGAAACGTCCGGTCTCGTCAAGAAGCATCGTGGAATCATTGCCGGCTTGGCCCGCAATCGATCGGCTCTGAATCTGCCGGCCGAATACGATCACTTTCTGAGCTTGTTTAGCGCGTAGCGACGTGAGATTCAGAGCGAGGCGAGCCTTCCAGCGCCTCGCACAGTTCGTCGTAGACCTTCGTGAGGCGGCTGTTTTCCAATCGATAGGAAATCACGACTGTCATGAGACCGAAGGCCAGTACGAGCAATGCGATGCCGATGATGCCGGCACCGATCAGGGTCCCCCTCAGCGACGTGAATCCCCCCGCCATCGCGTAGGTGATCACGAAAGTCACGGATCCGATCGACACCAGCAGAAACCAGACAAGGGTGAGG
>JACPZN010000116.1 GCA_016195505.1 Nitrospirota bacterium
AGGCCGACTGCCGAACCGAAACCGCGCCCGCCGACGGAGTGTTCCCGGATGACTTCTATGCCACGACACATTTGCCGACCCATGTTCGGCTCAACGGACAGTGGGTTGAAGTCGATCGGATCGAGATGGATCTTGCCATTCTGTTGGATAAACGGACTTCGGTGGCGCGAGCTGTTCCGATGGGAGAGGTTCGGCAGGGCGATTGGATCGTGGTTGGTCGCGAAGGAGTACGTATCAGCCCCTTGCAGCGTCCGCGCGAGCGAGATGTTTTTGGATTCATGGAATCGCAAGTCTCGGCGGAGCGTCCGCATGGCCATGTCATCAACGATATCGCGGCTCGTATGCGCCAACTGCGAGATCGGTACAGGCAAGGGCAGGCGGATTCAAAGGTGTTGCTGGCGGGAGGACCTGCGATCATTCATGCCGGTGGGCGTGAAGCGCTGGCTTGGTTAATCGAGCAGGGGTTTATCCATGTGTTGTTCTGCGGCAACGCCCTGGCTGCGCACGATATGGAAGCAGACTTGTACGGCACGTCGCTAGGCTATGGTCTCACCGCCGGGCGCGCAGTCCCACATGGCCATGAACATCATTTGCGCACCATCAACCGGGTTCGTGCGATCGGCAGTATCGAGGCGGCGGTGACCTCGGGCGTGGTGAAGCAGGGGATCATGGCAGCTTGTGTCCGGCATGGTGTACCCGTAGTAATGGCCGGAACCATTCGCGATGACGGTCCCTTGCCAGGAGTGATCACAGATTCCGTTCTCGCGCAGAGCGCCATGCGGGCCGCTGTCCCCGGCGTCGGACTGGCCCTGTTGGTTGCTTCCACCCTGCACTCAGTGGCGACCGGCAATCTCTTGCCCGCGACTGTACCGACGGTCTGCGTGGACGTGAATCCCTCCGTGCCGACCAAGCTTGCGGACCGCGGCAGCTTTCAGGCGGTCGGTCTCGTCATGGACGCCGCGTCGTTTCTCTCAGAACTGGCCAGGATTTTGGGGAGGGCGTCATGAGCCGCCTCCTCGTGTGCCCACCGGACTTTTTCGGGATCGAGTATGAAATCAATCCCTGGATGCGGCTCAGTAACCGGGTGGACCACGAACGGGCCGTCCTACAGTGGCATGGATTGATGAGCGTCTTTGAAAATGACTTGGGCGTCGTGCTCGAACGTATGACTCCCGTAGCAGGATTGCCCGACCTCGCGTTTACTGCCAATGCCGGCGTTGTGGTAGGACGGACGGCCGTCGTGAGCCGCTTCCGTTATCCTGAACGGCAACGAGAGGAAGCGCATTTTGAAGACTGGTTTCGCGGGCATGGTTATGATGTGATAACATTGGAGAAAGGACAGTTTTTTGAAGGCGCAGGTGATCTTCTGGGCTTTCCGGAATGTTGGTTCGGCGGCTATCGGCAGCGATCGGATATTCGTGTGTTTCCGATCCTAAGCGAGCGCTTCCATCGGGAAATCATTCCGCTCGAACTCATCGACAGCCGCTTCTACCATCTCGATACGTGCTTCTGCCCGCTTAGCGGAGGAGAGCTCCTCTATTTTCACGCCGCGTTCGATCTCTACGGGCAGATCGCAATTGCCGAGCGAATTCCGAACGAGCGCCGTTTGTCCGTTCCGGAGGATGAAGCGCTCAAGTTCGCGTGCAACGCCGTCTGTGTCGGGAAACATGTCGTCCTGCCGTCCGGATGTCCCACCACCGAACGCCTGCTCCAAGCGAGAGGATACCAAACCCACTCCGTTCCTCTCGACGAGTTCATGAAATCCGGGGGGTCTGCGAAGTGTTTGACGCTGGCCCTCGACTGATTGCTTGTCATTGGTCAACAGTCAATAATCGCTGGTCAAGGGCTGAGGACGATCCGCCGTCTTTTCAATTAACAATGACGAATGACCGTTGACTATTAATCCGCTATGGTTTTCGTCGACAGAGGAACGCCCCGTACAGGCCGGCAATGGTGATCGTGACCAGCTCGATCGTCAGAAGCATGCGACTCACGACCGCCTCAGGGGCTGGAGGAGAGAGGATGAAGTATATCCCGAGAAATTCAGGCGTCTGATCCGGAGGAGTTTCCCATGGGGGGAACAGGACTGCGAGCACCAGAGCGGCTACCATCCCATAGAGCACATGGATGTTTAACTGTTCTGGTGTTGCAACATTGGGTTGAGAGGCCGGGGTTACACTCGGTTTCCCATCGAGCCGCTGGCCACATTGCGTGCAGAAGCGATTGATTTCTGGCAGCGATCGATGGCAGGAAGGACAGGTTTGCATAACGCAGGACGTTCCCTGTGCTGTATACATACACGGAACGTCCGAGAGATACTAGCAACCTGTGAGGATTAAGGGCTAGAAGTGAAAGTTGACTCCGAAGGAAATAAGTACCGGGTGGTAGGTCGCCGAGAAACTGAAATTATTGGTCCTAGAAAAGTTAAAGTCTGTAAAGATACGGTTATACTTGACTTCACCAAAGGCGGTGATGTGACGGGTAAAGTAGTATTCTAAGCCGGCTTTGGCATTGAGGCCAAACCGGGTGGAGCTGTTCGATTCAGCGAACTGTGGGTCGGTAGTCTTCACTCGAGCAAAAAATACCCCCGGGCCAACCCCTACATAGGGCTGCAATCTGGTCTTGTGATATCGGAACATGAGGTTGACGGGGGCCCAAGTGATCACTCGAAAATTGTCGCCTGATAGGACGGCCGAAGTTGATCCACCGGCGACGGGACCAAATCCATTCAGAACAGCTCCGGGCGGAATGGAAACCGTTGTGTTTTGCTGCTTGATTCCGGGAGTCATATGGTACACTTCCGTTTCCAGCCCGAACCACCGAGCCGTAGGAAAGTAGTAGCCGAGTTTGAATCCGAAGAGAGGGGATCTGGAAAGCGATCTATCCGACATCGACCCATTCGGACTGAAATCCGTGAGGTCGACACCCTTTAGCTTATTCATGGCTATAGTGGTCCCGATTTGACCTCCGATGTAGGCTTCTGGATACGCATTGGGAACTTCCAGAACCAATGATGACATCATCAGGGTCATTGCGCAGATTCCAGAAATAGCCCGTGTGCCATGTTCTTGTTTCATCAGAAACCCTCCGAATTACGTATTTCGAGAGCTGTCATTCATACTAAGGCTCGGCTTCGTCGTGACGAAGTCATTTCTCAAATCCTGACAAGAGATGAGCAAGCCACATGCCATCATCGGAACAACGCCGCTTTTGAGGCTGCACCGCACTTGACAAATTGAACTGGTCTGTTCCATTCGTTGACAGAAGATCGAGGCCTTCCTATAATCCGCCGGTCCGAAGAACGGCATGCGTTCTGCTCTCCCCACTAGGTGAAATTTCCCCACATGCAGGCCATCAAAAAGATCGGCATCATCGGGGCCGGGGCCTGGGGAACGGCGCTGGCCAAGCACCTGGCTGAGAAAGGCATGGAGGTCCGCATCTGGGCCTACGAACACGACGTGGTTAGCGCCATTAACACCGCTCGCGAGAATCCAATTTTTCTCAAAGGCGTACCACTCCCCCGGAGCCTGGTCGCAACCTCTTCTCTGGCCGATGCTCTCGAGGGGTGTGAAGGGATCTTATTTGTCGTGCCTTCGCATGTGGCCAGACCTGTCTTGCAGAATCTGGCGTCCTGCCTGTCGGATCCGATCCCGCTGATCAGCGCAACCAAAGGTATTGAGGAATGCACTACGAAACTCATGACGCAGGTGATGGAGGATGTTCTGCCATCGCCAATGCACCGCTCGCTCATGGCACTCTCCGGGCCGAGCTTCGCATCCGAGCTGAGCGCCGGCCAGCCGACGGCGGTATGCCTGGCCGGTCAGGACGAACTATTGGTGCGACGGTTTCAGAGCGCCTTGATGACACCGACGTTTCGCGTGTATGCCGATGCTGATGTGATCGGCGTGCAGCTTGGCGGCGCACTGAAAAATGTGATGGCGCTGGCTGCCGGTGTGGTCGATGGCCTGGGTCTCGGACTCAATGCGCGCGCGGCGCTCATTACGCGGGGGCTGACAGAGATCGTCCGATTAGGTGTGGCGATGGGGGCCGATCCACGGACATTCTACGGCCTCTCGGGCATCGGCGATCTGGTGTTGACCTGCACAGGCATGATGAGTCGAAACCATGCCGTGGGAGCTCGTCTCGGCAAGGGCGAAAGGCTCGAGACGATTTTGGGTGGGATGCAGGCAGTCGCAGAAGGTGTCCGGACAGCTCATGCCGCGTTAGGGCTGGCGCGACGGCACGCGGTCGATATGCCGATCACACAGGAGATCAACGCCGTGCTGTTTGAAAACAAGTCTTGCCGGAAAGCAGTCAGCGATTTGATGGAACGTGACGCGAAACCGGAAAAGGGACAAGCATGAGCCCTGAAGGACTCGAACGGCTATTGCGACAGGTACGCCAGGGACAGGTCACGGTGGAACAAGCGCTTCAGCGGCTGCGGTCCATGCCGTTCGAGGATCTTGGTTTTGCCTCGCTCGATCATCATCGCTCTTTGCGCCAAGGCTTTCCTGAAGTCGTACTCTGCGAGGGGAAAACCATCGCCCAGGTGGTCACCATCTCGCGGGCACTGATCAAGAAACACGGCTCGTTTCTCGCCACCCGTGCAGAGCCGGAAGTCGCTCGCGTAATTCGCCGGCTGGATCGTCGGGCACGCTACTACGCCGATGCGCGCATTGTGGCCATCCGTCCTGCATCGCAGAAGCAGCGGGGCCATGTCCTGATCGTGACGGCAGGCACAGCAGACGTACCGGTGGCTGAAGAAGCTCGCGTCACTGCCGAAATCATGGGCAGCCGTGTCGAACGACTTTACGACGTGGGTGTGGCAGGTCTCCATCGACTACTTGGGAAGAAAGATCGGCTGTTCGACGCCAGGGTCGTCATCGTCGTTGCGGGAATGGATGGTGTACTGCCGAGCGTCGTGGGAGGTTTGGTGGACTGCCCGGTGATCGCTGTGCCGACCAGCCGTGGCTACGGCGCCAGTTTCGGCGGGCTGGCTGCTCTGCTGACGATGCTGAATTCCTGCGCGGCGGGTGTCGGCGTGATGAATATCGACAATGGGTTCGGTGCCGGCTGCCTGGCCCACCGGATCAACATTCTCGGTGAAGCGTCGTTCGTGAAGCGTCGTTCGTAAGCCTCCTCGCGAGATACGAGGAACGAAGGACGAGATACGTTCCTTCGTTACTTCACTTCCAACGTCCCCCGCTTTGGCCAAGCGACCATCATCGTGCGAGGGCCTTTCTCTCCATCCGCCAGCAACTTCGTACGCACCTCATAGGCATATATCCCAGGGCCGGCAAGCTGCTTGCGGTGATCTTGCCCATCCCAGGAGAGCTCGACGGAAAGCTTGGGTCGCTCTGTTTCACCGTTGGCAGCTGCGGGAATTTGAACCGGCTGGCGGTGAGTGAGAAACCGAAGAGACGTTTTCGAGGGAGAACTAATGAGGGACGTCACCTCCAGAATCGTAGCTCCATTCAACTCCTTCGGAAGTTGCACGGTCACAGCAAACTGAAGGGGTCCGTTGCCTGGGGCATAAGGCGTCGGCGTAATGTTCAAGTCGACAATCTTAAGTTCCGGTTCCGGACGGGGAACCCGGGGTGGCCTCGTTTTCGCCAGGCCATCGATCGGGAGAAATGTTGTGAGGGAGAGGCAGATAACGAGAAGACCGAGTATGGGTCCGATTCGTCGCGCGCCGGCCCGAACATGTACCGAGGAGATGAAACAAGTACTCATAAAAACAACAGGGAAGCAGATTCGGAGGGATGGGCACAGAAGATCGATTGCATCGTTATGGGGATAGCACAGCCTCCCCAGGCTGTCAATGAGCCGCCAACGATGATTGCCGTTGGCCGGTGCCTTGGGTAAGATGGGCGGCCATCGAACGATTACCTGCACGGGGGGCTGAGTGGGACGGCATCTGCATTTCGATTGTTTCTCGGGAATCAGCGGAGACATGGTACTGGGTGCGCTGGTGAGTGCCGGTCTGCCTTGGGCTCAATTGGTGAACGGGCTAAAGCACCTCAAGCTCAACAGCTACCGCTTGCGCAAACGAGAAGTCCGTCGCGGCGCGCTTCACGCAACGAAGGTGGATGTCCTCATCCAGCGTGGATTTCATCGACCCTTGACCTTGTCGCGCATTCGACGGATTCTTTCCGCCAGCACGTTGCCGGATTCCGTGAAGAAGCAGAGTCGGTCGGTCTTTGACCAACTGGCTGAAGCAGAAGGTCTCGCTCATCGAGTCGACTCCAGAGACGTTCATTTTCATGAAGTAGGCGTCGTGGATTCTTTTATCGATGTCGTGGGCAGCGTTCTGGGTTGCCACCTCTTAAACGTCACGCGAGTCACGGCGTCGGCCATCAATGTGGGAGCCGGTACGATTCAGACCTCGCATGGCCTGTTGCCGGTACCGGGGCCGGCCGTGGCGGCACTGGCGAAAGGGATTCCGATTTATTCCGACGGCCCACGCTGCGAGCTGGCGACTCCCACAGGCGTGGCGTTGCTTCGGACGCTGACATCGGAGTTCGGTCCTGTTTCCGTGATGGCGACTGCCTCGATTGGGTATGGTGCCGGCGATCGAGATCCAGAAGGGTGGCCGAACGCGTTGCGCGTGTTCCTCTCGGAAGAGTCCACCCAAGTGGGGCGTCCGACCGATCGCGTGGTGCAGATCGAAACAAACCTCGACGACCTGAACCCGCAAACCTATGAGCATGTGATGGAGCGGCTCTTTTCCGTCGGTGCGGTGGATGTCGCGTTGATACCCGTTATTATGAAACGGAGCCGGCCGGGTGTGATTCTGAGTTGTCTCTCCGGGCGCGACCGGACCGATGCCGTGCTCGAAGTCCTCTTTCAGGAAACCACTGCCCTGGGTGTGCGTATTCAGGAATTGGCTCGGCAGATTCTGCCTCGACGATTCGTTGCCGTAAAGACCCAGGGTGGAATCGTCCGCATGAAGGTTGCCGAAGTGGGTGCCGAATGGGAGAAAGCCGCACCGGAACATGCCGACTGCAAGAAAGTCGCAGACCGTACCGGTCGTCCGCTCAAGGACGTGATGGAAGAAGCGATGCTTGTCTATAGGCAAAAACAAGGCAAAAGTAAAGAGTAGAAAGTTAGAAGTATGGTCGAAACGTTTTCCACTTACCTTTTGCCTCTTACCTTGGCGGTCAGCCTGTGACCGTTCTGTTCGACGTCCTCCTCTTCATCGTATCTGTCGGGGTCACGCTGGGTGGATGTGCGCTCTTTACCAACGCCATCGAATGGTTGGGGAAACGACTTGGCATTTCCGAAGGCGCCGTCGGCAGCATTTTTGCCGCGATCGGCACGACCTTGCCGGAAACCTCAATCCCGATCATCGCCATTTTCTTTGGGGAAGGACGGGAAGAAGCCGAAGTAGGATTGGGCGCCATTCTGGGTGCCCCGTTCATGCTCAGTACGCTGGTACTGCCGATTCTGGCGCTCTTGCTGGTGCTCTACGCACGCGCGGGCAAGCGCACCGCGCGATTTCATCTCAACTATCGCGAAGTTGGAACCGATCTTACCTTTTTCTTGATCGGTTACATTGTCGCGTTGGGCTGCGCCTTCATACCGTCTCGACTCATTCATACCATCGCGGCAATCGCATTGATCGTTCTGTATATCTATTACATGAAGCTCAAATTCAGCGCGACGGATCAGGAGGAAGAAGGAGCAAGCCAGTTGGAACCGCTTCTCTTCGACAAAGCCGCGGGCACGCCCTCTTATCTCATGGTCGGCCTTCAAGCGCTCATGGGCTTGGCTGGATTAATCTTGGGCGCACACCTGTTTGTCACCGCAGCCGAAATGATGGCGGGCACGCTTGCGATGTCGCCGCTGATCTTGGCGTTGCTCATTGCGCCCCTCGCGACCGAGCTGCCGGAAATGTCTAACAGTTTTCTTTGGCTCTATCGCAAAAAAGATCGCCTCGCTGTGGCCAATGTAACAGGCGCAATGGTCTTTCAAGGGACCTTCCCGGTCTCGGTAGGCTTGCTGGGGACCGAATGGGCCATTGTGCCTCCTGCTTCGACCACGATGGTGCTGGCCGTACAGGCGGCGGGGTTCTGCCTGCTTCAAATTCTAATCGGTGGTCATTGGCGGCCATGGTTGCTGAGTACCACCGCCGTCCTTTATATAGGCTATACGCTGTATCTCTAAGCATTCTGAAGATGTGATGAGTGATGGGTGATGGGTAGTAAG
>JACPZN010000060.1 GCA_016195505.1 Nitrospirota bacterium
GGCCTTCTCAAACAAGCGACGCTTCATGGCTTCTCATATGCCTCTATCGCGTGACCGCCTCTGACCGCCCGATGACCCGAAGCCTGGAGGCAGATCGCCACCCTTTTTCGCGCCATGTGGCTGCTCGACCCCCACGATCACTTGATCACTCTCGGCAACAGCATCAGAGACGATCTCGGTCGACGAACCGTCGGAAATCCCTGTTTGCACGGCGACGGAAGCCAACTCACCATTCTCACCCTGTTTCCAGATAAGCCTGGCCGGTGGACCGCCGTTCCCGGCTGGGATAGCTCGGCCGCTGCCCTCACGTTTGGCCGGCCTTCCCTCCGCTCGACGAGACTCACCCTGATCGGATTTCGGCGGCATGAAGCGAAGCGCCGCATTGGGAACCTTGAGCACGTTGTCGCGCTGGGCCACCACAATAGAGACGTTGGCCGTCATGCCGGGCTTCAGACGCAGATCTTTATTGTCGACGCCGACGACGACGTTATAGGTCACGACGTTTTGCACATTGATCGGAGCCAACCGCACTTGGCGAATCGTACCGGCAAACGGCACCCCAGGGTAGGCATCCACGGTAAACGTCGCATCCTTACCCTCTGTGATTCCGCCGATGTCCGATTCGCTGACATTCGTATCCACCTGCATTTTGGTGAGGTCGAGCGCGATCAGGAACAGATTCGGCGTAGCGAAGCTGGCTGCCACCGTCTGACCGACCTCGATGTTTCTCGCCACGACGATGCCGTTCACCGGCGAACGAATGGTGGCATATTTCAAATCCAAGTCAGCCGCATTTAGCGCCGCTTCGGCTTGCTTGACCTGAGCCATCGCAACGTTGACCTGAGCGTCCGCCCCCTGCGCGTTGGTGATCGCCACGTCGACGTCGTTTTGCGACACGAATTGCTGCGCCACGAGCGACTTGGCGCGGTCCAGCTCGCGTTTGCGTTGCGCCTGCTCGGTCCTGGCCCGCGCCACATTGGCCTTCGCCATTTCGAGATTGCTGGCGGCCTGGTTTCGGCGGGCTTTGAACGGTTCTGGATCAATCGTGGCCACAATGTCGCCGGCCTTGACCACCGAGTTGAAATCGGCGTGCAAGCTCTTGATCATGCCCGATACCTGCGTGCCTACCTGCACGGACACCACGGGATTGATTGTTCCGGTCGCCGTGACGACCGACACTACCGAGCCGCGCTCGACCATAGCGCTGCGATAGCGGACCGGCACCTTGCGTTCCCCATTGAAGAAGACATAGCCCCCAATAGCCAGTCCGACGGCGACCACCCCAAGGATCAAGCCAAGACGTCGCATGCGCCTATCCTACGCGTTGTTCAAGAATTTAATCCATTCTATCAGGAAGTACCTGGCGATTCACCCTATGAATCCACAATGCACAGCCCCTCTATCTACACTGAAGATGGGTCCAGCTCTTGGACCGGCCGATGCCGCCTGTGGCCCCCACTTCAGGAAGTACGGGGGGGGTGAGGCTGACACCAAGGTGGACAAGTCTCGATGTAACCAGATATTCAACGCCGAAGGGGAAATATTATGGGTCCTGTCAATCATCCCAGAAATCAGAGTCGCAACGCCACATAGGTTTTAGGAAAGACCGGGCTTATCGAGGAAGGACAACCCTTATGGCTGCCCCGCGAGAAACCGTTCCAAGAATGTCGTGGACACATGACCCTTTTGGAAATCGGGGTCGTCGAGGATCCGGCGGTGGAGCGGAATGGTGGTCTTGATGCCTTCGATGACGAATTCGTCGAGAGCACGCCTCATGCGGACCATCGACTCTTGACGATCGCGCCCGTGGGTAATCAACTTTGCGATCATTGAATCGTAGTACGGCACAACGATCGCACCGGTCTCCATGGCGGAATCGACTCGGACGCCGAAACCTCCTGGAGCGCTGTACTTGGTGATCTGCCCGGGCGAAGGGGTAAACTTCTCAGGGTCCTCTGCATTAATCCGGCATTCCATGCTGTGGCCGTTCAGCACGACGTCCTGTTGCCTGATCGAGAGGGGGTGACCGGCGGCCAAACGAATCTGCTCCTTGATCAAGTCGATCCCGGTCACCATTTCAGTAATCGGGTGCTCAACCTGGATGCGGGTGTTCACTTCCATGAAAAAGAAGTTGCGATCTTTGTCGAGCAGAAATTCGACGGTACCCACGTTTCTGTAGTGCGCCGCCTTGACGACCTCCACGGCGACTCGTCCGATTTCACGGCGAAGCTTTTCATCGACTGCCGGCGAGGGTGTTTCCTCTACCAGCTTCTGATGTCGTCGTTGAATCGAGCAATCCCGTTCGCCGAGATGAATGACATGGCCACGATGGTCTGCCAAGACCTGTACTTCGATATGACGTGGCTCCAGGAAATAGCGTTCCAGATACACACCTTCGTTGCCGAAGGTCGATTTGGCTTCGGCCTGAGCTGCCTGGAAGGCTCGACCCAGGTCTTCAGCTTTGTTCACGACGCGCATACCGCGTCCCCCGCCACCGGCCGAGGCCTTGATGATGACGGGGAAACCGATTTTCTGCGCGGCTTGCGACGCATCTTCCTCGCTTCGCAATTCGCCGGGACTTCCCGGGGTCACCGGAAGTCCGCGCTTCGCGACAATTTCGCGGGCCTTTGCCTTATCCCCCATCATGGCGAGATTCTCGGAGGTAGGGCCTATAAATTTGATGCCGATGGACTCGCAGACTTCAGCGAAGTGGGCGTTCTCGGATAAGAATCCGTAGCCTGGATGAATGGCGTCGGCACCGGAGATTTCAGCGGCGCTTAAGACGTTCGGAATATTACGGTAGCTCAGCGCGGCTTCAGGCGGACCGACGCATATCTTTTCGTCGGCAGCCCGCACGTGTAAACTGGCAGCATCGGCTTCCGAATGGATCGCGACGGTCCTGATGCCAAGTTCCTTGCAAGCCCGAATTACCCGCAGCGCGATTTCTCCACGATTGGCAATGAGAACTTTCTTGAACACTTCTCAGCTCCAATGAGATGGCGAGGGCTGTCTATGGAGCGGCTTTTGGATCGATCTGGAAGAGCGCTTGGCCATACTCGACCGACTTGGTACTTTCCGCCAAAATCTTCACGATGCGTCCATCCACTTCTGACTCGATCTCGTTCATAAGTTTCATCGCTTCGACGATACACAGGACCTGGCCTTTTTTGACGAAGTCGCCTTCTTCGACATAGGGATCGGCATCCGGTGACGGAGATCGGTAGAAGGTGCCGACGATAGGGGAGGTGATGGTCACGATACCGGCTGGCCCTTCGGCCGACTGGCTTGCGGTTGCAGCGGAATGTGCGGTCTGCTGGGACGGGGACGGTACAGCTTCCTGCACCGATGTCGAGACGGGCTTGACGCCGGCCTCATAGCGGACACGGATTCGTACGTCTTGCCGCTCAATCTCCAACTCGGTCAAGTTGTTTCGACGAAGCAGATCAATGAGGTCTTGAATCTGCTTGGTTTGACTGCCCGTGAGCAATGTCTCCGGTATCGGTCCGCTAAAGGTGTTTGGCAAGACGATCGGACGAATCTTTTGTTTTGAACGAGCCGATCGGCGTGTGCTCACCGGACGCGCTCCACGTAGGATCTGGTGCGAGTATCGATCTTGATCACGGTGCCGACCTCCAAATAGAGGGGCACTTTGATCGTCGCTCCCGTTTCCACAACCGCCGGCTTAGTCCCTCCAGAGGCGGTGTCGCCCCGCACTCCGGGGTCCGCATCGACGACTTTGAGCTCAATAAAGTTCGGCAGCTCGACGGCAATTGGTCGATGCTCGTAGACCAGGATTTTCGCGATCATGTTCTCTTTCAAGAGATCAGCGTTCTCTCCGAGCTGGCTCTTTTCAAAGGTGAGCTGCTCGTAGGTCTCTGTATCCATAAACGTATAGGAGTCGCCGGTGGCGTAGAGAAACTGCATTTCCCGTTCCTCCAGATCCGGTTCCTCAAAGCGTTCACCGGATCTGAAGGTCCGATCCAGCACGTTCCCCGAGATATAACTCTTCAGCTTCGTGCGAACGAATGCCCCGCCCTTCCCTGGCTTCACATGCTGGAACTCGACGATGTAAAACGGTTCGCCCTCCACCATCAGACGAACCCCATTGCGAAAATCAACGGTTGAAATCACCCTACTCTCCCTTCCATCAAGAAAACGAACGTCGCCGGTGTTGTCAATGCTTGCGTGGTCCGGTGCCGCGGGTCGAGCTAGTCCGTGAGGCGGGGGACCGTGATCCACGTGCAGACAGATGTTCGTACAGTCCCCGAAGCGCCAAGAGGTAGCCGGTTGGACCGAGTCCTGAAATCTGCCCCAGAGCGACTCCTGAGACATAGGAATGCCGACGAAATTCCTCGCGCCGGTAGATGTTTGAAAGATGCACCTCAATGGAGGGTAGGTTGACTGCCGCCAGAGCGTCTCGTATGGCGACGCTGGTATGGGTGTAGGCCGCTGGATTAATGATGATTCCTTGGTAGCCACTGCGTGCTTCTTGAATCCATGTCACCAACTCGCCCTCAAGATTCGACTGACGAATATCAAGTTCCACTCCCAGTTCCTCGCTGAGCTTTGAGAGGGATGCATCGATCGCATCGAGCGTAGCTGTCCCGTAAATAGATTCCTCACGGCTTCCCAGAAGGTTGAGATTAGGACCATGCAGGACCAACAAACGCAACATCTTGGGTACGAACTGCCTCCGCGAAATCTCTGTGTCTTCTGGTGAACACCGCAAGCGGCGGCATTCTAGCAGTCCTGTCCAAGAGGGTCAAACTATTGAACTACTTAGGAAGTTGGAGGGCTCGATTCGCCGGAATGGGCTCGATCTCGTCGATGCACTTGGATTGCGGCGAGCCATTGCTCGAGTTGAGTTACCGTAGCCCTCCTGCGCTCATGAGCCATTGAGGCCACGAGGGTTGCCATCTGGGTGAGGTCTTCCTGGGGAGACGTGGTGACGGTGGCAGGCCGTTCCTCTGCATTAAGAGCAACCGGCTCTGACTTGGCCGTGCTTGATTGGGCAGTCTCTATGGGAGGCACGGCCGCTTCGGAAACCGGTTTGCCTGGCTTTTTTGTCCGCAATGGCCGTGATGGCTCTGCCGTGGCGGGAGACACCGGGGCACCGAGTACTGCACGAAGTGACAACGCTTCTTGGTCCTGGGGGTTGACGGCCAGAATGACATTGCAGGACCGCAGGGCCGCATCTTTGGCTCCTTGCGCTATATAGATCTTAGCTAATGTTCGATGCGCGCGGAGATTTTCTGGGCTCAATTTTACCGCTTCTTCCAGAATGGCTGTGGCCTTGACCGGCTGGTTCATCTGGTCATAGGTCCGACCCAGCGCAACCATCGCTGTAATAAAACTCGGATAGGTTTTCAATCCGTCCTCGAGGACGGCTGCCGCCTCGCTCCACATTCCGGCCTTTCCGTATTCTTCGGCCAAGGGGATAAAGGCTTTCGATCCCGGCTCCTTGGCCAAGGCCAAGGCTAGCCGATCAATTTCGGCCGCGTTGTCTACTCTGTTGGAGCCTGAAGCCATGGACTGAATCACTCCACTGCGGTAGCGGAATGGTGTTGTGCCGAGCGCAGATTTTGTACCGCCGTGAGGATTTCATCGGCGAGCTGGCGTTTCGGCATCAGGCCGAATTCTTTCTGTTGGCCGGTGCGCGAGAGGATGACCGCGGCGTTGTCATCGCTGCCGAACCCGGCACCCTCTCTTGTCACATCGTTTGCGATGATCAGGTCGAGTCCCTTCCCGATAAGCTTGTCCTTTGCATGTGAGACCAGATGTTCGGTTTCCGCCGCGAAGCCAACCAGGACCTGGGAGGTTCGTTGAGCGGACAGCATTGCAAGAATGTCGGGAGCAGTTTCAAGCTCGAGAGAGAGGGCTGTCCGGCCTCGCTTCTTGAGTTTTTGGGCGGCTTGCTCTTTCGGAAGAAAATCAGCGACGGCGGCGGCCATGATCACAACCGTGGAGGATCCAAAATGTCGGCAGAGTGCGTCGGCCATCTCCTTGGCGGTTGTCACAGAAACCACTTTGACTCCACATGGAGGAGCAAGAGCGGTTGGACCCGTAACAAGCACCACATCGGCCCCTCGATCGCGTGCGGCCTCCGCAATCGCATACCCCATCTTGCCCGACGAACGATTGGAGATGAAACGAACAGGATCGATCGCTTCCTGTGTGGGGCCGGCAGATACGAGCACCCGCTGTCCCTTCCAATCTTCCTGTGGAATCAAAGCAGTCTGCACTGCTTCCACAATTCTTGATTCCGAAGCAAGTCGGCCCTGCGCGATTTGTCCTGAAGCCAGGGGACCTTCTTCGGGATCGAGGAGAATGGCGCCTCTCGCGCGCAGGGTTCTCACATGGTCAGCAACAGTGGGATTCATCCACATATCGCCATCCATCGCCGGGGCGATGACCAAGGGACACTTAGCGGTCAGCAACATGGCAGATAGGAGATCATCCGCCAGACCAACAGCCGCCTTCGCCAGAAAATTCGCCGTAGCCGGCGCCACGATGATGGCATGGGCACGTTCAGGGATGGAGAGGTGTCTCATCTCCTCGTGCGCCTCAAAGAGGTCTGTCGTGACTCGCTTCCCAGAGAGCACCTCAAACGTCAACGGCGTCACAAATCTTGTGGCTGCCTGCGTCATGACGACCTCGACGGAGGCACCTTCGCGCGTCAAGGCCCGCAGCAAACTCACGGCCTTATACGCTGCAATGCTTCCTGTCACTCCCAGCACGAGGCGCTTGCCCTGCAGGGTTGCCTGTGATCGGTCCAGATCCAATGACTACTCCTCGGCTGGGGCTACGGCTGGCTTGGCCGTGTCGTCCACGTATACGCTGAGCTCTTTCTTGATCTCTCGGGCGTCTTCCCCGGTCATCATTGCGAGGCGCTCAGTCTCACCTTCTTTTTCTCGTTTGGCCTCTTTCATGGCAGCACGGGCTTCTTTACCCATCAGATACTTGACCTTACCTCGCAGTACTTCGTCGAGTGCCATGGTCGTTTCTTTCGTAAAGCGCGATGGACCGCTCAGTTTAGCCCCCTGAGTCAAGTGCTTTGCCCGTTGGGCAGTGACGATCACCAGCCGATGGCGGGAATCGAATTCGTCCGGCGTGTACTGCGGCAGCAAACTCAGCATGTCAATCATGGTATCAGATCTCCCTGCGATTTTGATGGTTGAGGTGCCTCGATTGGTCTGCTTGGATCTTTCTCGAGAATAAAATTCTGTTCGAGCCAGTTCATGTCCAGCCGTTTGGTTTTTAGCCGCTCCGCAACGAAGATGCTTTGCAGCTCACGGAGCGACTGCGTCAGATCGTCATTGCGAACGATATAATAGTACTCGCGGAAGCTCCACACCTCCTCCTTCACTTTTTGTAGGCGGCGCAGGATCTCCTCTTGTGAGTCCGAAGCTCGGCTTTGGAGTCGAGTGCGCAGTGTGTCCATTGAGGGAGGAAGGATAAAAATATAGACCGCGTCTCCAAACTTTTTTTTGATCTGGAGCGCACCTTGCACATCGATTTCGAGCAAAACGTCAATCCCCTGTTCCATCTTGTCCGTTAATGCCTTGCGCGGAGTTCCATACCAGTTGCCATAGACATGGGCATATTCCATAAACTCATTGCGCGCGACCATGTCCTGGAACATTTTTTCTTCAATAAAGAAGTATTCGCGTCCACTTTCTTCTCCTGGGCGGGGCTTTCTCGTGGTATAGGACACGGAATACCAGAGCCCTGGCACGGATGCCGCAATCTGTTTACACAGAGTTGTCTTGCCTGCTCCAGAAGGGGCTGAAATAACAAACAGAATTCCACGACGCTCAGGAATACGACAGCCCTCAGCGGAGCCTGAAGGGAGGCTGCTTGTGGTCATTGCAGTGGTCATTCCACGTTCTGTATTTGTTCTCGAATGCGCTCGAGTTCGGCCTTCATTTGCACAACCGCCGCTGCGATGACAGCATCGTCGGCTTTCGATCCAATGGTATTGACCTCCCGGCCCATTTCCTGGAGGAAAAAATCCAGCGTCTTTCCAACCGACTCTGCACTGTAGACCGTATGCTGAAACTGTACCATATGAGCGTCCAATCTGACCAATTCTTCTGTAATGTCGCACCGATCAGCATAGAGGGCCAGTTCTTGGTTCAGCCGAGGAAGGTCCGGAATGTCGCCCCCCAGCAACTTTTCCACGCGTGACTTCATCCGATCGAACGCCTCCAGCCCCACTGCCGGAGCTCGCCCCATCGTCCCTTCCTTTTTCCGCATCTTGGCCAGATCTTGCAACGCTTGCAGACCGAGCCTTTCCACAAGCTTCGCGAGCTTCGGGTCATCCACCGGCTGATCCGAGAGGGTGATGATATCGCGAAACCCGGCCACGAGTCCGATGTCAATGGAGCCCTCAAGCTTCAAGGTACGTTGGAGGGTGCGGAGGATCTGATGGTACTGTTTCGCCATCCCAGCGTCAAGTTGGAGGGAACGTGTACCTCCCCGCCCCCCTTGCAGAAGCACCGTCAGGTCTACGCGACCCCGAGTACAGTGTTCTCGAATAGCCTTCTTGAATGACTCTTCGAGGCTACCCATCGACCTCGGTAAACGGATTGCGGCCTCCAGGAACCGGTGGTTCACGGAGCGGACTTCAACGGTCACAGTGCAGTCAAACCAGGTGCCCTGTCGCCTGCCGAATCCCGTCATACTCCTGATCATCGCCGTTGTTTTCCTTTCCAGTGACATACATCGCACAATGCACAGGTTCCGCATTTCGGTGTGCGTGCAAGACAGACATACCTGCCATGGAGTAGCAGCCGTTGAGAAACGTCTGTCCATTCTTCTTGGGGGAATGTGCGCTGAAGATCACTTTCAATCCTGTCGGGATCTTCCGAACGCGTAAGGTCTAATCGGTTTGCGACTCGTTTCACATGGGTGTCGACGACGACAGCCGGTTTGCCGAAGGCCGTGCCCATGATGACGTTGGCGGTCTTGCGTCCAACTCCAGGGATGGAGGTCAAATCTTCCATGGTCGATGGAACCTGGCCATGAAATCGCTCGACGATGGCCCGTCCGCACCCCATTAAGTGTTTCGCTTTGTTCTTATAGAATCCGGTCGACTTGATCAGCCCTTCCAGTTCTCCGGACTTGGCCTGGGCAAATTCAAGCGGAGTACGGTAACGCTTGAACAAGGCCGGCGTCACTTGATTCACCCGATGATCGGTACATTGGGCGGAGAGGATTGTAGCAACAAGAAGTTCCCATGGAGAACGGTGGACCAACTCCATTTCTGCGGCCGGCATAGTCCGGCGCAGAATCGCGGCGATTCTGGATGGGCGATCGGCCCTCCGGGGGAGACGGTGTGTTCGAGATGTCATCGCGGGGAACGATTGTGCAGCGGTTACGGACGAGATGCAAGTGTGAGCGCATCGTCTTGGATCTGTGAGGTAACGGCCACCCCACGCCCTTCCATAAGAGACCGTACGTGTGCTTCTAAGTTGGCAAGGAGCGGATTCAACGTTGACGGCTGGAGCGCAGAGATACCGATCGCGTGGTAGCGACGGCAGAGCGGCTCTATTTGATGAGCTGGCAGTCGATCACACTTGTTGAAGACGAGTATGCGTGGGATCGTGTCCAGATTGAGTTCCTGCAGAATGGCGACGACGGCGGTAATTTGCACGTCAATATCGGCTGCGCTGGCGTCCACGACATGGAGTAGCAGGTCGGCCTCCTGCAATTCCTCCAACGTGGTGCGAAATGCTCCGACCAGTTCTTTGGGAAGGTCTCGAATAAATCCGACAGTATCGGTAATAATGACCTCGCGGTCTTGCGGGAAGCGGAGTCGGCGGCTGGTGGTATCCAGCGTTTCAAACACCCGATTTTCCGCCGAGACGTGACTCTTCGTCAGGACGTTGAGGAGCGTGGACTTCCCAGCATTCGTGTACCCGACCAGGGACATGACCGGCAGGCCATGTCGTCCCCGACGTGCCCGACGCTGATCTTGGTGCCTGGCAAAGTGTATGAGCGCTCGCTCAAGATGCGTGATCCGGTCTCTGATTCGCCGTCGATCGGTTTCCAGCTTTGTTTCGCCCGGACCTCTAGTCCCGATTCCACCTCCGAGTCGTGACAGTTGCGTGCCTTTCCCGGAGAGCCTCGGCAGCAGATAGCGCAATTGCGCCAATTCAACCTGCACCTTTCCTTCCCGGCTGTTCGCCCGCCTGGCAAAAATATCGAGAATCAGCTGAGTGCGATCGATCACTTTAATATCGGTCATTTCAGTGATCGCCCTTGATTGGGCCGGCGAGAGTGTCTGGTCGAAGATCACCATGTCGGCACCCTTATGAAGCGTCTGTATCAGGACTTCTTTCAGCTTTCCGCTCCCCAGCAGATACCGTTGATGACCATCCGCCGTACGCTGCGCCATGCGATCGATAACTGTCACCTCGGCTGAGACTGCTAGCTCGGCCAGTTCGACAAGGCGTTCCTCCTGCTCCGCGCGCCCCTGAGGTGAGGCGCTGACCAAAATCGCCGATTCGGTGCCATCCTTGACTGCATGATGAGCACGTGCCACCTGTAGCTCTGCTTCCAGTTCCTCGATGAAACCATCAAATAGCATCGGGCATTGGTGGAACGGAGTGGCCTTGAGGATTTTACAGATCTGGCCTGTTCCATTCGGCGGCAGGAGATGCGCAAGGTGAAGATTACCCGGATTCCCGTCCGGTAAAACAGAGAGCATGCCGATCAGATCCAGGCGCAGGAACGCGAGGTCCGTCAAGGACTCCTGATTTAATGGCTGGTCGTGCAGCTGTGTCCTGATCAGCCTCAACCCCCGCAATGAGCGGGAACCAGCCCGGAACTTTGCCAATGTCGTGGGAGACAGCGTGAGATCCGTTCCTATAATAATCTCCTGCACCAGCCCACGGCGTGTCAGCAGAACAGCAATGGGACGACGGATGTCGAGTGTGAGCTGGCACATCGTTTTTGCAAGCTCAGGGGAAAGTATTTTGTCATGCGGTACGCGGCGTCTGTAGAGCCGCTCGATTGCCGAGACCTGGCTGGTCCGAAGTCCGGTAATCTGGCCATGTATTTCAGGAATGGGTGGTCTCCTTTAGTTAGGCAGGTGTGTGCATGGGGGCAATATGAAGAGCCGGCTGGACATCGAGATCGTAAATCGATGGGAGATCGCTCAAGAGTGCATGACGACCGGCAAACGCGATCATGGCCGCATTGTCCGTACAGTACGCCATCGGCGGCAATGCCAGACGGATCCCCTCTCGCTCGGCCCCCCCTTTCAGTAACGTGCGCAGCCGGGAGTTTGCGGAGACTCCTCCTACGACGGCAAGTGCGGAGAGTCTCGTTTGAGCAAGCGCTGTGAACGCCTTTGAGACCAAGACTTGCACAATGGCCTCTTGGTAGCCCGCGGCCAGATCAGCAATCTGTTCAGGTCGTACTGTAGTACCCATGTCGCGCAGCTTATAGAGCAAGGACGTCTTCAGGCCACTGAAGCTAAACTCGAGATTATTTTTCCGCAGTTGAAACCGAGGAAAGAGAATCGCATTGGGGTCACCCAGGGAAGCGACGCGATCGATGGCCGGTCCCCCCGGATATTCCAAGCCAAGCATCTGAGCTCCCTTGTCGAACGCCTCGCCGGCGGCATCGTCTCTGGTGCAGCCGAGCAGCAGACAGTGTCCGTCTATTTCCCGCCGATACAGGTGGGTGTGGCCACCGGAGACGACCAGGACGATACAAGGCAGCGGGAATGTCGGGTCGGCAAGCCAAGCCGAGGCGATATGACCCTCCAAATGATTGACGCCAATTACCGGGATACCCAACCCGTAGCTCAATGCCTTGGCATAATTCACGCCCACCAAGAGCGCCCCGGCTAATCCAGGCCCCTGAGTGACTGCGACAGCACCAAGGTCACGTCTCGAAAGACGTGACAGTTCGAGCGCGTCGTTCACCACGGTGTCGATCGTGCTCAAATGCGCACGCGCCGCTAGCTCTGGCACAACGCCGCCAAATTTCCCATGGACCGCTATTTGGGAAGCAATCACGTTCGAAAGTACCTGTCCCTCACGGTCGAGCACCGCGGCGGCCGTTTCGTCGCATGAGGATTCAATCCCGAGGATTGGGCATGGACGCCATCCGGCGTCGTTTAGGGATCTTGGCTGACCAGTTTGGAGCATGAGCCGTTACGGATGAAGCATGATACGGGCGAAACAAGACGACCCCTGTGGTTGTCCACCACAGGGGTCGCTGACTGTTGCATGGTAAGGATGCGTTGTGATGACCACGAGTTGGTAGCTAGACTCCCGCCATCGCCTCCTGCTCGATAAAGGCCGGGGCGCCATCTCGCAGCACCACCTTGACCTTGCGACTCTCCTTGAAGCGGCCTCTAATGAGCTCGTCGGAGAGCGGGTCACCGATGGCGCGCTGAATGGCCCGTCTCATGGGTCTGGCCCCGTACAGCGGCTCATAGCCTTCTTTGATGAGCCACTGTTTGACTTCGTCGTCGACTTCGATCTCGATCCCCTTGTCCAAAAGACGGAGGTTCAACTCACGGATAAGAATATCGAGGATGCTGTAGAGCTGTTCCTTCTCCAGTTGATGGAAGATCACAATTTCGTCGATCCGGTTCAAGAACTCCGGGCTGAACGACTTGCGAAGCTCTCCAATGACTTCTTCTTTCTTTCGGCGCGCTGCTTCGTCTTCCGTGCTTTGGAAGCCGAGCGAGACACCTTTCTGAATATTCTTGGTGCCGATATTGGACGTCATGATCACAACAGTGTTCTTGAAGTCTACCTTTCGGCCGAGGCTGTCGGTAAGCACTCCGTCATCTAACACTTGGAGCAAAACGTTGAAGACGTCGGGGTGTGCCTTTTCAATTTCATCAAATAGGACGACGGAATAGGGCCGACGCCGAACCTTCTCGGTCAGCTGGCCGCCTTCCTCGTAGCCCACATAGCCCGGAGGGGCGCCAAACAGTCTGGAACTCGTAAATTTTTCTTGATACTCGGACATATCGACTCGAATCAAGGCATCTTCGCTGTTGAAGAGAAACTCCGCCAACGTCCTAGCAAGCTCTGTCTTCCCGACGCCTGTCGGCCCCAGGAAGATGAACGAGCCGATGGGCTTCCGTGCTTCCTTTAAGCCCGCGCGTGAACGGCGAATGGCACGAGCGACTGCGGAGATCGCTTCATTCTGACCGACCACTCGCTTATGGAGAAATTCTTCCATCCGCAGCAGCTTGTTGGATTCTTCCTCTTCGAGCTTGAACAGCGGGATGCCGGTCATCTTAGAAACGACGTAGGCGACGTCTTCCTTGCCGATCACCGGCTTGTTCTTTTCCTGATTCTTTTTCCATTCCCTTTTGGATTCATCCAGGAGCTTACGCAACCGCTCTTCCTCTTCACGGTGACGTACGGCTTCCTCGAAGTTCTGCATCGAGATCGACAGCTCCTTTTCACGCGACACTTTCTTGAGCTCTTGCTCCATCGCCTTCAACTCCAATGGAAGTGCGTAGGTCTGCAGCTTGGCGCGCGAACCGGTTTCATCGATCAAATCGATCGCCTTGTCGGGCAAGAATCTGTCGGTGATATACCGGTCCGACAGCTTGACGGCTTCGACGATGGCATCTTCCGTGATTTCCACGCCGTGATGTTCTTCATAGCGATCCCGTAGTCCTTGAATGATCAGAACGGTTTCGTCGAAGTTGGGTGGTTGAACATGGATCGGTTGGAAGCGCCGCTTCAACGCGCCGTCCTTTTCGATATGCTTGCGATACTCATCCAACGTCGTGGCTCCAATGCATTGAATCTCGCCTCGTGAGAGCGCCGGCTTCAGCATGTTCGAGGCATCGATCGAGCCTTCGGCGGCACCGGCCCCGACCAGCGTATGGAGCTCGTCGATGAAGATGATGATGTTGCCGGCTTGAACGATCTCCTTCATCACGACCTTGAGGCGCTCTTCAAACTGGCCACGGTATTTTGTACCGGCGACGAGCGAGCCGAGATCCAAGGCAATGACACGACGGGAGAGCAGATTATCTGGAACTTCCGACTGCACGATCCGCTGCGCAAGCCCTTCGACGATGGCTGTTTTCCCGACACCGGACTCGCCGATGAGGACGGGATTGTTCTTGCTTCGCCGGCTCAGGATCTGAAGCACGCGCTCGATCTCGTCTGCTCTCCCGATGACCGGGTCCAATTGACCCTCTTGGGCGAGCTGCGTCAGGTCGCGTCCGAATTCGTCGAGTGCCGGTGTATTGCTCTTCCGGTCGCGCTCACGCGGAGCAGACTTCCGCAGAAAGGTCACGGTCAATTGCCTCGCGGTCAGGAGATTGGCACCTAGACTGCGGAGAATTTTGCCGCCAATCCCCTCCTCTTCCCGGAGCAGACCTAACAGAAGATGTTCACTGCCGATATGGTTGTGCCCCAGAAGGCGAGCCTCTTCGACCCCATATTCGATGACCTTCTTCACGCGCGGGCTGAACGGGATCTCGCCGAACGTCATCGTAGTCCCCCCACCAGGCAGATTGCGCTCGATTTCCAAGCGAATCTGTTCTGTGGAGAGCCCCATCTTTTTCAGAATCATGAGGGCGATGCCATCGGACTCACGGAGTATTGCCAAGACGAGGTGCTCCGTCCCGAGGTAGTCGTTCTGGTGCCGCTCGGCTTCCTCACGTGCGAGGATGATGATCTTTCGACCTTTGTCCGTGAATCGTTCGAACATCCTGCCTCCTTCTAGTGGATGCGAGTAATGGCACGTTCGAGCAAAACTCCTGGAAAAACTTGCCTAATTTTAACCAGAGCGCTCTGCAGAGTCAAGGTTAGGCAGATAAGTGGCAGCAGCATATTCTATTCAGCATCACCCGGACGTCGTTTCTATTCTCGAATGTATGAGACATTCGCGTGCGACGCTCGCGTTGACACGAAAAGAACCGTCCCGATACAATCCCGCACCTTCTCACTGGCTCGTGAGTCTGATACCCATGAAAAGCAAAAGTATCGGAATTTTGACCAAACCGAAATTCCCTGAAGTCAAAACCACGCTGCAAGGAGTGGTAGCCTGGCTCAGGGCTCGGAGCATCGATGTGCTGCTCGATACCACATCAGCAACGTTGTTAGGCGAACAGGGTGGAATTCAAAAAACGCAGCTGGCCGGCAAGGCTGACGTCCTGCTGGTCTTAGGCGGCGACGGGACGATGTTGAATGCCGCGCGGCTGGCTGGAGAACGAAGCATTCCCATCTTGGGTGTCAACATGGGCGGTCTTGGGTTTTTAACCGAAGTCCGATTGGAGAATCTGTATCCCTCGCTCGATCGTGTATTTGCCAATGATTTCATCCTCGACGAGCGGCTTATGCTCAAGACACATGTCCATCTTCGGGGAGACGGCCTGATCGTCGGTACTCCGACGGGATCCACGGCCTATTCCCTGTCGGCCGGCGGCCCTATTATTAATCCAGCCGTGCAATCGTTGATTCTGACACCCATCTGTCCCCATACACTGACACATCGGCCCTTGATCGTTCCGGGAAATGTTGCGATTGAAGTGACGCTGACCAGCAGAGACGACGGGG
Source organism: Nitrospirota bacterium (assembly GCA_016195505.1). GTDB lineage: Bacteria > Nitrospirota > Nitrospiria > Nitrospirales > Nitrospiraceae > Nitrospira_D. The sequence goes on from JACPZN010000060.1 coordinate 15,555, forward strand.
CAATGGCCACCCTCGACGGGCAAGTCGGTATTGCGATGACACAAGGTGATACAGCCGTGATTCAAGCTTCGGATCACAGGACCAGGCTGATTCGATTTCCTGAAAGCCACTACTACGATGTGCTGCGAGAAAAACTGAAATGGGGGGACGGGTAGACACCAGTAGCCGGTTCGTTATGCTTTCCCGCGCTCGATCAATGCGATCATCTCTTGGTTACTCGCATACTTAAATTCTCCGATGCAATCGGTCATGCCCTTGTGAGATTTTTCCGCCGCTTCAAGTGCGCGAAGCCCCTTCACATCGACCGGACGGCTTTTGCGGTTTTTCAAAATCGCATGAAGTTTGTCGAGCACCACCTTGGCTTGGCTCCCAGTCACCTTCGTGGCCAGATATCGGGTAACAACCTCTGCGCACCAGTCCCCGTCTCGTTTAGCGATACCGACTAACCCTTCGCTCGCTTTGCGAGCCCAACCGGCAAGGAACACGCCTTCCACCACTTTCCCCACCGCTTCATCGTAGGCTTGAAAGAGCGAATCATCAGGATCGTTTCCCGTCTTGTTGGGGTTGGTAACGAACATGCCGCTTTTATAAGGTAGGCCTACTGTCTCATCAACCTTGTCGCCAACGGCAAACACCACGGCGTCGCAGGGGAACTCATAATATTGCTTCAATCCAATGGCAACCGTATCGTCCCCTTTCGGATCGAGCTTGTTGTCTTCCATTTCGAGACCACGCACACGGTTGTTGCCGTCGACGAGAATACGCTTCGGTGAAGCCAAGAACCTGAATCCCATCTTGGTCTCGCTGACCTTCGGTTCGCATTTCGTGAATTCGTCCGTGAGACCCCTCAAGACGTGATCGGCATTTTGGCCTACCGCGGCCATGCGATCCTTGATACGGTCGAACTCTTTCTTGATCCCATCCAGATCCATATTGGCGCAGACGGCTCGAATCTCCTTGGGATTGTACTTGCGCTCGACTGGACCACGCCGCACGATGGCCGTTACGCGGTCGACCTTCTTGTAGCGGATCAGCCAGTGGGAGATATCGACCATCACATCCCCTGCCCCGATCACCGCCACGTGTTTGCCCATCTCGAAGGGACGATCTCCAAAACCGGGAAGCCGATTGAAATGGTAGACGACGTCCTTGGCGTGGAATACGCCTTTAGCCGAATCCCCTTCCACACCGATAGCCTTCGTGCCCTGTGCACCGATTGAAAAGACGACCGCACTGGGACCGAGTCCGCGGACGTCTTCAACTGTGAGGTCCTTCCCGTTCCCTATGGAGATATTCCCAAAATAATGAACGTTCGGCTGTTCTAGTAGGTCCCAGTACTGCTTCTTAAGACCTCCCCGGAGCTTCAGCTTTGATGGAAAGATGCCATATTCAGCCAGCCCGCCGAACTTGATGTCGCGGTTCAGAATGATGACCTCGTGACCTGCCTTCGAGAGCGAACTCGCCACGGCCATGCCAGCTGGTCCGGCGCCGGCCACAATAATGACGTGAGCCTTCGCTGCACTCATGGGTTGTTCCCTAGGTAAAGTAAATAAAGAAAAGTCTAGAACATCAACAGTTCCGCGGACTTTAGCATAGCCATTTGGAAACTGTCAAAGTGCGATGGGTTGCAGATCATCTGGAAATACTCCGCTTGCCACCATAGTATCAGTACTCTAGAATGGCGCCCATTTCAGGGATGCTTGTACTCTCTATGCCTCCGCTCCATGTTGCCTAATTTCCTATACCGGGAAAGATTTCAACGCCTACTGACAGTGCTGTGCATCTTCACTGCGATTTCCTATGGATCAGTGCTGGTGTTTTTGCGCAAACCTGGCTTTCGTGATTTCGACATACACCGCC
>JACPZN010000117.1 GCA_016195505.1 Nitrospirota bacterium
GTCCCTGCCGCTATCAGGTCACGACGGACGGACTCGTCGTGCTCGCGTCGGAAGCCGGCGTGCTCCCCATGGATGCCCAGCAGATTCGCCAGAAGGGGAGGCTGATGCCGGGCCGCATGTTCCTCGTGGACACGGTTCAGGGACGCATTACCGACGACGAAGAAGTGAAGGCGGAAATCGTCAGCCGCAAACCCTACCGGTCGTGGGTGACGCAATATCGGATCTCGCTGGATGAATTGCCCGAACCGACCAACGTCCCGCAGCCGGACCATCAATCACTTCGCCAGCGGCAACAGGCGTTCGGCTATACGGTCGAAGAGCTGAAGATGGTCATCACGCCGATGGTCGTGGACGGCCAGGAAGCGGTGTCGTCGATGGGTACGGACACGCCGCTCGCGGTGCTCTCGGAGCGTCCACAGCTGCTCTTCAAATATTTCAAACAACTCTTCGCGCAGGTGACGAATCCGCCGATCGATCCGATTCGCGAAGAACTCGTCATGTCGCTCACGACCAGTATCGGGCCGAAACCAAATTTGATGGACGAGCACCCTGAATCCTGCCGCCGGATCAGAGTGAAACAACCGATCCTGACCAATGCCGATCTGCAGAAGATTCGTGAGTTGGCGGATTCACACTTCAAGAGCAAAACGCTCCGGATGCTCTTCCGCGTGGCGGAAGGACCGGAAGGCTTAGGCGCCGCCGTGGATGAACTCTGCCGTCAGGCGTCGCAGGCGATTCGCGAAGGCTACAAATTCCTGATTCTCAGCGATCGCGGAGTCAATGAAGAGTGGGCGCCGATTCCCAGCCTGCTCGGCATCGCGGCGGTGCACCATCACCTCGTCCGCGAATGCACGAGAACGGAGGTGGGGTTGATCGTCGAAACCGGCGAGCCGCGCGACGTGCATCAATTTGCGGCGCTCATCGGCTACGGAGCTGGCACGGTGAATCCCTATCTGGTCTTCGAATCGCTTGTGGACATGGAGCGCGACGCGTACCTGCCTGAAGGGCTGGATGCCCAGACCGCCGAGGGCAAGTTCATCAAGGCCATCAACAAGGGCCTGCTCAAAATCTTCTCCAAGATGGGCATCTCGACGGTGCAGTCGTATTGTGGCGCGCAAATCTTCGAGGCGATCGGATTGAATCACGAGCTGGTCGATCGCTACTTTACCGGGACTGCCTCGCGCGTCGAAGGCATCGGCATCCGGGAGATCGGTGAAGAGACCTTGCGGCGGCACCGCGTGGCCTACGAGCCGGCGCCGATCCGGCAACTCGATTTCGGCGGGGAGATCCACTACCGCGTGCAAGGCGAGCACCATAATTGGAATCCCGAAACAATTTATAAGCTCCAGCATGCGACCAAGGCGAACGATCCCAAGACCTTTGCCGAATTCGCGCAGCTCGTGAACGATTAGAGCAAGCGGCGCTCAAACCTGCGCGGCCTGCTCGACTTCAAATTCCTGCCGGACGCGATTCCGCTCGATGACGTCGAGCCGGCGAAAGACATCGTCAAACGGTTTACCACCGGCGCCATGTCCTTCGGCGCGATCAGCAAAGAGGCGCACGAGACGTTGGCGATCGCGATGAATCGGATCGGCGCCAAGAGCAACACGGGCGAGGGCGGCGAGGATCCTGAGCGGTTCGTTCCGCTGCCGAACGGGGACTCGAAGAATTCCTACATTAAGCAGGTGGCCTCGGCGCGGTTCGGCGTCACGTCGCACTACTTGGTCAACGCGAAAGAGCTGCAGATCAAGATGGCGCAGGGAGCCAAGCCCGGTGAGGGCGGACAGTTGCCCGGCCACAAAGTGGATGAAGTGATTGCGAAGCTGCGGTATGCCACGCCGGGTGTCCAGTTGATTTCGCCGCCGCCGCATCACGATATCTATTCCATCGAGGATCTGGCCCAACTCATTTTCGATTTGAAAAATTCGAACCCGGATGCGGACGTCTCGGTCAAGTTGGTCGCCGAAGTGGGAGTGGGTACGGTTGCGGCCGGTGTCGCGAAGGCGCATGCAGACAAAGTCCTGATCAGCGGCGACTCAGGGGGCACCGGCGCCTCGCCCCTGGCCTCGATCAAATACGGCGGGGTTCCGTGGGAATTGGGCTTGGCGGAGACCCACCAAACACTCGTGCTGAACGATCTGCGCGGCCGCATTCGCGTCGAAACCGACGGCCAGCTGAAGACAGGCCGCGATGTCGCGATTGCCGCGTTGCTCGGCGCCGAAGAATTCGGCTTTTCGACCGCGCCGCTGATTGTCGAAGGCTGCATCATGATGCGGAAATGCCATCTCAACACCTGTCCGGTGGGAGTGGCGACGCAGGACCCCGTCTTGCGGAAGAAGTTTGTCGGCCAGCCAGAACATGTCGTGAATTTCTTCTTCTTCGTGGCCGAAGAGTTGCGGCAGATCATGGCCAAACTCGGATTCCGCTCGGTGAAGGAGATGATCGGGCGTGTGGATAAACTGAAAACTCAGAAAGCCATCGACCACTGGAAGGCGAAAGGGCTTGACCTGACGGCGCTCCTCAAGGTGCCGGACGTTGAACCGGACATCGCCCGCTACTGCGTGCAGAAACAGGACCACGGCATCGCCGACATCCTTGACAACAAGCTGATCGAGCTCTGCAAACCGGCGATTGAGCGAGGGGAAAGAGTAAAGCTCGATCTGCCGATCCGGAATGTGAACCGCACGGTCGGTACGATGATGTCCAGCCGCATTGCAAAGAAGTATGGGCTTGAAGGACTGCCGCCAGACACGATCACGATCAAATTCACCGGCTCGGCCGGGCAATCCTTCGGCGCATTCATCGCGCGCGGCATCACCCTGATCCTTGAAGGCGAGTCGAACGATTATTTGGGCAAGGGCCTCTCCGGCGGCAAGATCGTTGTCTTTCCGCCGAAGAACGCGATCTTCAATCCCGAAGAAACCATTCTGATTGGGAACACATCGCTCTATGGCGCGACGCAAGGCGAAGCCTATTTCTACGGCATGGCAGGTGAACGGTTTGCTGTCCGCAACAGCGGCGTGCGCGCGGTGATCGAAGGGACCGGCGACCACGGCTGCGAGTACATGACCGGTGGCGTCGTCGTCGTGCTCGGCCGGACCGGGCGCAATTTCGCGGCAGGGATGTCAGGCGGCATCGCATTCGTACTCGATGAGCTGGATAAGTTCCAGTCCCGCTGCAACCTCGGCATGGTCGAACTGGAAAAGGTGACGACGGCCGAGGACAAGAAGCAGCTACATGAGATGATCACCTCCCACTTCATGCACACCGGCAGCCGGAACGCGAAGCGGATTCTGGATGCGTGGGAGGCCGTGCTGCCGAAGTTTGTGAAGGTCATGCCGATCGACTACAAGCGAGTGCTCGAAGAACGGAAACGCAAAGCGAAGGCAGGGAAAATATGAAACGTCAATGGTCATTGGTCATCAGTCACTGAGAATCGTCCCTCTTCCCGTTGACCAGTGACGAGTGACGCTTTATCGAGAGAAATATGGCTGATCCAAAAGGCTTCATGAAATTCGCGCGCGAGGGGCCGAAGCGGCGTCCTGTCGAGCTGCGCGTGCTGGACTGGAAGGAATTCTACGAGCCGTTCTCGGAAGAAAAGCTCCAGACCCAGGGAGCGCGTTGCATGGATTGCGGCGTGCCATTTTGCCAAAGCACGAACGGCTGCCCGGTTGTGAATCTTATTCCGGAGTGGAACGACCTCGTGCACCGTGGCCGCTGGCACGGTGCGCTCAAGGCGCTGCACAGCACCAATAATTTCCCCGAATTCACAGGTCGTCTTTGTCCCGCACCCTGCGAATCGGCCTGCGTGCTCGGGATCAACAGCGACCCGGTGTCGATCCGCGTCATCGAATGGAACATCATCGATCGAGGCTTCAACGAAGGACTCGTGCAACCGATCCTGCCGACGGGAAAGACCGGCAAGACGGTGGCCATCGTCGGCTCAGGACCTGCCGGTCTCGCCGCTGCGCAGCAACTGGCCCGCGCGGGCCACACCGTGACGTTGTTCGAGAAAGCCGACCGGATCGGGGGCTTGCTCCGCTACGGCATCCCAGACTTCAAGATGGAAAAATGGGTCATCGACCGGCGGTTGGAACAGATGCAGGCGGAAGGCGTCATCTTTAAGACCAACGTCAATGTCGGCAAGGATATTTCTGGCGAAGAACTCCGGCGCGAGTTCGATGTGATCGGCCTCACGCTCGGTGCCGAGCAGGCACGTGAGCTGCCGATACCAGGGCGGGAACTCAAGGGTATCCACTTGGCGATGGACTATCTGACGCAGCAGAATAAGCGGAACGCCGGCGACAGAATCACGGATGAACCGATTACGGCGAAGGGTAAACGCGTCGTTATCATCGGCGGCGGCGATACGGGATCGGACTGTCTCGGCACGACACACCGGCATGGCTGCAGCGAAGTCCATCAATTCGAATTGCTGCCGGAACCGCCGCCGGAGCGCGCCGATTCGACTCCCTGGCCGCTCTGGCCGATGCAGCTTCGCACGTCGCATGCGCACGAAGAAGGCTGTGATCGGCAGTGGAGCGTCTCTACCACGAAATTCGCCGGCCACAACGGGCATGTGACGAAGCTTCATGCGAGTCGCGTGAAATTCGAGAACGGCAAGTTCACGCCGATCCCCAACAGTGATTTTCAAATGGATGTCGATCTCGTCCTGCTCGCGATGGGTTTCACCGGCCCGGTCAAGAACGGCCTGCTCGATAGCTTGGGAGTGAAGTACGACCAGCGCGGCGCGGTCGCAGTGGACGAGAACTTCATGACCAACCTCGACGGCGTCTTTGCCGGCGGCGACACCAAACGCGGTGCCTCCCTCATCGTGTGGGCCATCGCCGAGGGACGCAAGATGGCGGCAGGCGTCGACAAGTATCTCCACTCCGGAAAATCCGCAAAGAAGTCATTTTCTTAGAGTTTCTCTCGGACAAATCAAGGCCAGCCTGGTTAATCCCCTGTGCTCGCGGAACGCGCGGCCTCGGAAGGCCCTCGTTCGACGCGCGCAGTGGGAGATCAACCAGGCTGGCCTTGCGGTGTTCCCCTTCTATAACGAGTTGACAGAGCAGAAGACAGAAAGTACGTTGTCGCAGATAATAAACCAACACGCTGACCAGAGTTTTCCGTTCTCCTAAGGAATCGATACCCAGAATGCCGCGTATTCTGCCTAGCCAAGTTGTTGACTTGATTGATCGCCTGTTTCCTTGGGCTAAGGAACAGCGAGAAGATGATAGTCATACCCATCCGTTGAATAGAGAACACTCAGGTCAGTTAGCAGCAATTGTCACAATGGTGGAACAAGTCCCAGCAGAGTTTTTGACGATAGAGGGAGAGAGATACGCTGAGTTGCTTGGAAGTTTGGCCGCGATCAAGGATCGTTTCACCACTTGACAGTCACGTGACTTTACACTTCATCATATCTCCGGTTTCCCCAGGCTAAGCCCGGTAACGTTGATTCGTCGGGCTTTGGCTCAATGTCCTGACGAACCCATAGGAGGATCAGATAATGGGCTTTCCTTTATCGATGATGACCCCTTGCGATTGAGTCTCCTAAGCGACATCGGTTCCATGAATAGGGCGCTCGCCAATGGGGAATGGAAAGCTGCGACTGTTTTAGCAGGAGCGATCATCGAGGCTCTTCTCTTGTGGCGTCTTAAACCTGAAAATGATTTGGAGAAGGTAATTGGGAGGCTTGTGCAGGAAAACAAGTTTCCCAGGAAGCCTCCAGAGGATTTGAACCTGTGGCATTTGCCTCAATACCTAGAGGTTGCAGCTGCCAAGGGGTTACTCGGCGAGCAGTGTGTGAGTCAATCTCGGCTGGCACAGGACTTTAGGAATCTAATTCATCCGGGCCGAGAAGCTCGGCTTAAACAAGCGTGCAACAGAGGAACAGCTTTGGCAGCAGTGTCAGCAGTAGAGCAAGTAATCGAACATTTTTCGAAGTGTTAACCATCCTAGATTCGATGGGTATTCACTTTCTACTGATAGCTCCAGTTTCCTGATAAAAGGAGACATCTTCATGGAATCTACCATTTTAGGGCTGGCGGCGATAACTTCTATTGCCTCCTGTGTTGCTGCCATTGGAGCATTTCATTCCGCGCGAATGACTCGTGTAGCTGCAGAGGCAGCTTTTGGTTTACATGTGTTGGAGGGATACACCAGTGAGGAGATGGGGGCTGCGCTGCGACGCTTGGCGGAGATAGGCAGGAAAGAGAACTTTGCCATGGAATGGAAAAACGCTAAGCGAAGCAATGATGAGTGGGCAAAGGAGATTGATAACGCGCGTCGCAAGGTCTCGGGCTATTTTATTAATCTAGCGCAGTTATACTCAGATTCTTTCATCACGGCCAATCTTCTTCGAACGCTTACACACCACCATGGGATTAATGTGTTGTTCGATGTCAATGAACCTCTTGAACGTGCTCTTAATCCTAGTGGCTACGCAAAAAAGTACTTTGACATTTTACGGAAAGAATGTGGCCGGTGGGCCGAAGGAGAGATGTTTTCCGAATGTGGTCCATCCAATGGCGGGGAAGAATAAGGGCGAATAGTACCCCCTTTATTTGATACCTTACTGGGTTGTTGATGAAGAAAAATGAGTAGTCAGACTTATCCCCGCAGTCCCAAAGCCCTCCTCGGTGGCATTGCCCACATCGGGCGGTTTATCGACAAGATTCGTCTGCGGAACCAAGGCAAGATTCAGGACTACAACTACATCACGGTGGGGTTTGATAAATACCTGGTCGAGTTTCTGCACATCGATCCGAAATCGTTTGAGCAGCGGGTGTTGGCCGGCGGGACGGATGATGAACTCCTTGCCTGGGTGAAAACCCACAGCCGCAATCTGTCTGACCAAGAGATCGCGCAATGGTCGCGTGCGCTGCTGTCTTCTGGTCCGAATGATGATGCGGCGCGGCAACGGTTCCAAGGCCGCCTGCAAGACATCGCCACGAAGCGCGCGGTGCCGGTCAGTTCCTTACCGCATGTTACGACATGGGCTGATGTGATCGAGCTTGATGAAGAAAGGATGTAGCGGTTAGGTTGCACTAAGAAAGAGCCGACAGCAACCGAAGTTCCTGCCGGCTCTTTCTCTCGCTAGCAGACTTAGCGTCCGCGGCCTTTGCGCCCAGCCATATCGTGCCGCAAATCGCGCCGGTCTTCGCGCCGGTCTTGCCGATCATGTCGAAGATCCCGGTGGTCATCTTGGAGATCGCGCCGGTCTTGTCGAAGATCATGACGGTCCTGGGCGATTTGTCCAGCGCCTGCTCCGGATTGAACGTCGTGCCGCAGCTCTCGCCGGTCTCCGCGAAGGTCTCGGCGATCTTCTCGGATATCCCGCCGGTCTTCACGGATGTCCCGCCGATCCTGACGCGAGTCCCGCCGGTCTTCTCGAATACCTCCAATGTCCCCTGCTCCTTCGCTGCTCTGGGCATAGGCTGCCGGTTGGACAGCCACCAGGCTCAACGCCAGGCTTCCGAGCATGATCCATTTTCTTGATCTCATTGTGTCCTCCTTGTTTGGCACGATAAGGGGCCGTTCCTGCCAAGCATAGCAGAAGGGCCTGTGGCCTCCTCTGCTCTAGACAGTTCAACGCACCGGCAGGGACCTCGTTGACAGGCCGGGAAGGTCTGTTTTCGAGGGGTTATGAATCCGCCGCGGGGAGGCTGTATTCGCTCGATGAGTAGCAAAAGAGAGAGGGGGAGTCGCGGTCCTACGGTTATTTCATCTCTCTCCACTCAGTCGTTTGGGATTGGAACAAGAGGGTACGTGAGGACGTTCGGACCATGACCGCGTCATTCGTTTCGTCGATAGAGATCACTCGTTCATCGGTTGACCAGGGAATGGAGAAAAATCCTCCGGTGAAGGACGAGAAGGCGAGTGCACGATCCGAGGAGATGGCCACGACCACATGACCCCGCCCATGGAGTTTCTTGACGGTTTCTCGGGTTCCGAGGGCTTCGCTCGTCCAATGTCCGCGCACCTCTAGAAACCCATACAGTTGGCGATCGGTTTGCGCGACAATCAGGCGAGGCAGGACCTGATGTCGTTCGACGCGTTCTTCTCCGCTCAACCGAACCTCGGTCCACCGGCGCAGTTCCGAAGAAAAGCCCAAGAGTCTGCTGGAGGTCTGCGCAAAGCCGGTTTGCCCGCGCGCGTTGGATGAGACCACGGTTTCACCCATGTCCAGCGATTCTTCTATCCCCCTTCCTCCTCCCGGCAGTGCCACCACCTTCCGATAACAATCAGGAGATAAAAGATGAGTCGGCTCATGACCAATGTGTAAGTGAATGTGAGACAGTCTTCTGGAACTTACCATACACGTACTCCATGAACATGCAAGTCTTCTTGACTCCATCGGGCTATTCAAGACACATCCTTGTAGTGATGCTTTGAGCAGCCGATGGACGCTGAGGCTGTTTGGCTAAGGCTGTAGCCTTCTTGCTACAGGCTGGCAACAGCCTCCGTTCAGTGAGTAGAGAAATCCTAATGAATCGGCGTATATAAGATTTCGAGCAAGAGGATTTTCTGAGGCATCAAGCTTGCTGGATACCAGACAGCCAGTCAACGGGAGCCTTGCTCCTGGTTCAGAACAAACTTTTTACGGGAGGGATTGCATGATCAGGGTTGTATCGACTATGACCGCAGCCGCTGTGTTACTCGCATTCTCAAATCTGTACGCCGAGGTTCAGGCGCCTGCGCCGACTCCGACTACTCCGCCCCCACCTCCTGCATCCGTACCGGCCACCCCTCCGGCCTCCGCGCCTGTTCCACCTCCTGCTCCCACGATGGGTGGGGAGATGAAGGGTGAAAAGCATGAGGATGGGGACGAGCACGAAGGGAAGGGCAAGGGAAAGCACAAAGGCAAAGGACGTGGTAAAGATCACGACAAAAAGCGCGGGTTGGAACGGGCCGATGAAGCGGCCGGCGAGCATGGCAAGCAGGGGCGTGATCATGCGCGTGGCCGTGGAAAGCACGGGGATCGTGAGAAGCACGGAGACAAGGACTAGCACGAAGACGGCGAGAAGCACAAGGCGAACTAACCGATAGTGTTACGCGGGCGACATACGATCGAAACAAGGCGGTCGGTCCTTATGGGCCGGCCGCTTTTCGTTTATCATGAAGTGGAGCGGA
>JACPZN010000106.1 GCA_016195505.1 Nitrospirota bacterium
AGAAAGCCGGCGTCGCAAGGGGAGACGAACTCAAATACGCCCTCCGCATGTAGTCGGTGTGGCTCCGGTTCAGTAGGTGTTCGGAAGTCATCATCAGCATGAATTAAGGGAGTAAGGAGATGGACGGGTTTCATCAGGTGGCTCAGCTGCACGAGATCCCGCCGGGACAATCGAGGATCGTGAGGGTCGATGACCGGGCGATCGCCTTGTTCAATGTCGACGGAAAGTTCTACGCGATCCATAATAGCTGCCCACATGAGGGTGGACCTCTTATTGAGGGACGGCTCAAGGGTTATGTGGTGGCCTGCCCATGGCATGACCTGGCGTTTGACATTCGGAATGGGCAGGGAACGGATGGCGGCGGTTATTGTGTCGGAAGTTACGAAGTGCGGGTGGAGGGAGTCAACATCCTGGTTGGCCCTAGGCGGAAGATTTAGCTGCAACAGAGACGAGGACGTAATTCGCCCCGCTCTTCAATACCATAGGACTTACGGTGTGAACACTTCCGGGGAAGATTCCAATCTCGTTTCGGACTCGGGCGATTGTCGAGTGATGGCAACGGCGGTCGACCGCCCGTTTGTCATTCGCCTGTGGGAAGATCGAACCAGAGGAGAACAATGGGTCCCATCTTACGATGCCCAAGGGCTCGCCTTGCTCAATGACGAGTTTCTCTGCATTGCGAGCAATAACGCAGTGGAAAGCGGGCAGCGAACCTTCGAGTTCAAGGCCGTGACGCCCGGCGTGCACCATCTGATTTTTGAAAAACGCATGGGGTGGAAATTTACCGCCGAGGATCGTCGCGTGTTTCGGGTTGAAGCGGCGAGCCTACAAGGGAACTGACGTTCATGCCGGACATCGCCTTAGTCAACGGCCGATTCCTTCCATGGAGCGAAGCCACCGTCTCGATCGATGATCGAGGGTTTCAATTCGGCGATGGCGTTTATGAAGTGATCCGCACCTATCGCGGCACACCGTTCGAGCTGGAAGCCCATCTTGCGCGGCTCGATCGGAGCATGAAAGAACTGAGCCTCTCCCAGCCCTACTCCCGTACGCAGTGGGCGCAATGGATCCAGCAAGGGCTCAGCCAAGCCGGCTACCAGGAAGCCAAGGTTTATATCCAAATCACCAGAGGCGTGGCTCCTCGTGACCATGCGTTTCCAGCCGATAGCGCTCCGACCGTTGTGATGACGGTCCGGGAACTCCGTCCGCTGGCGTTGCAGATACGCCAGGATGGGGTGATCGCACGTACCTGTGAGGATCTTCGCTGGGGACGGTGTGATATCAAGAGCGTGAACCTGTTGGCCAATGTCCTCGCACGTGAAGGGGCAAAACAAGCGAGAGTCTTCGAAGCGATCCTTGTGAGAGACAGTCTAGTGACGGAAGGTTCGCTCAGTAATGTGATGGCCGTGCGGTCCGGAGCGATTGTGACGGCTCCCGAGGGTCCCCGGATCCTCTCCGGCGTGACGAGAACGGTCGTGCTGGGGTTGGCCAAGAAGGAGGGCATCCCGGTAGAGGAACGGTTCATGACAGTCGATGCCCTCTATGCGGCAGACGAAGTATTTCTTACCGGAACCACGGTTGAGGTACTGGGAGTCGTCCGTGTCGATGGGAGACCCATCGGGTCCGGTCGACCCGGTCCGATCACGAAAACGCTTGCCGCGCGCTGGGCGCTCCTGACGGGGTAACGCCCCTTGCTTTGCTGGGGGGTGCATGGTATGGTGCAGCCGCTGGAAGTGGGCTCAGGCCCACTTTTTTATTTGAGCCCATGCAGGTCGAGTCAGGGGATAGAGGGTTGAGCTTATCGGAGCGTGGCTCGCAGTCGGTTGCCGACCGGTTGCAGGGCGTCATTTCTCCGATCCTGTGGACGCTTGGGTTGGAGTTGGTCGAGGTGGTGTGCATTGGGCAGGGCTCTCGCTCTGTAGTCCGTGTCTTGATTGATAAGCCTGGCGGCGTCACCGTTTCGGACTGTGAGCGGGCGCATAAAGCATTGGTACCGGCATTGGACGTAGCCGATCCTTTCCCCCACGCCTATACTCTTGAGGTTTCTTCGCCAGGTCTCGATCGGCCCTTCAAGCGCCTTCAAGACTATCAGCGAGCGATCGGGAAAGAAGTCAGTCTCAAGCTGCGGCAACCATTCGAAGGCCAGTGGCGGATAACAGGGCAATTGATGCAGGTGGATGAGCAGGTGGTGGTGTTGACCGCTTCGGCGGGAACGCCCGTGCCGCAGATGCTGAGACTAGAGCGGACAATGATTGCAGAAGCCAGGCTGGTCGTGAAAATTTAGGTCGCGGAGGAAGCCCTGGCTCGCCGGCAACACGATGCAGGAGCGTGATGTATGAACCGAGAACTCATCTCAGTGATCGACGAGATCGGACGTCAAAAGGGAATCGACAAAGGACGGGTGATCGGGGCCATCGAATCTGCCCTGCAGACGGCCGCCAAGAAGCGCTTCGGTCAGGCTGAAAACATTCAAGTCGAAATCGATCCAAAGACCGGGGAAATTTCCGTCGTCTCCAAGAAAACCATCGTAGATACGGTCAGCAATCCGAAAGCCGAGATCTCGCTGCAGGAGGCCCGCCAATACGACAGCGAGGCGGAGGTGGGTGATGAAATTGGTTCCCTGATTGAAATGAATGAGTTGGGACGGATTGCGGCTCAAACGGCCAAACAAGTCATCTTCCAAAAAGTCCGTGAGGCGGAATGGGAGGCGGTTCAAAAAGAGTATTCGACGCGCCAGGGGGATCTCGTAAACGGCATCATTCTCGGTATGGAACGTCGGAATTACCTCGTCGATCTCGGAAAGACGGAAGCGATTCTTCCCATTCAAGAACAGATTCCCCGGGAGACTTATCGTCGCGGTGATCGTGTGAAGGCGATGTTGTTAGAAGTTCGCCGCACGCCGAAGGATGTTCAAGTTATTCTGTCCCGCAGCCATCCACAATTCGTGGCGAAGCTCTTTGAACTCGAAGTGCCCGAGGTCGCGGAAAAGATCATCGAAATTAAGTCGGTCGTCCGGGAACCCGGTGATCGTACGAAGATCGCCGTCACATCTCGTGAAAAAGCTGTGGATCCGGTCGGGGCATGCGTGGGCATCAAAGGGTCCAGGGTGCAGGCGGTTGTCCGTGAATTACGGGGCGAGAAAATCGACATCATTACATGGACGCAGGATCCTCGCGTGTTTATTGCGGAGGCTTTGAATCCGGCGACGATCGAAAAAGTGGGGGTTGATGAAGAGAAAAAGTCGGCGCTCGTCGTCGCCGCCGACTCCCAGTTGTCGTTGGCCATCGGCAAGAACGGCCAGAACGTCCGGCTCGCCGCGCGCCTGACCGGGTGGAAGATCGACATCATCAGCGCGACCGAGTATGAAAAAGAGAAGGTCGAACGAGACAAGGAGATCAAAGCAGCCCTTGCTGAAGAAGCCGAAGCCCAACGATTGCAGGAAGAAGCTCGACAAGCCGCCAGAGCCGAGGCCGGCGAGGCGACGAACAATTAGAATAGAACACCGGAACTTTCTGATGGCCATGCGTGTCTAC
>JACPZN010000107.1 GCA_016195505.1 Nitrospirota bacterium
CCGTGTGCTGTTTCAGCGCAAGGAAACGCCAGCGCGACTTATCCACATGGCGTATCGGACCTATGGGTATCGATTGGCCGAGATTGCGGACCATTTGGGCGTGCATGCGGCCACGGTGAGCCGCCGCTTGAAGCAGGCCGAGCAGGCCAATGTGTGATTGCAAGACCTGACCCCGATTGTGTGCTTGAATGTGTGATTGCAAGACCTGACCCCGATTGTGTGCTTGAGACGCTCTTAGGGGGCGAAGAGTTCGGCAAGGAGAGCGAGTATGTTCGCGCGGGTGGCTTCGTCGAGTTTGCCGAGGCGTTTGACTAGACGGCTTTTATCGACGGTTCTGATCTGATCGAGCACGATCTGACCCGACTTGCCTTTGAAGCGAACCGGGATGCGGGTCGGGTAGGGGCGAGGTTTCGTCGTCACGGGAGCGATGATGACGGTATCGATATGACGGTTCATTTCGTCGGGAGAGATCACGAGGCAGGGGCGCGTCTTGCGAATCTCGCGCCCTTCGGTTGGATCGAGGCGGATCAGGAAGATGTCGAAACGGGAGACTACCACGTCCACTCTTTCCGGTCCCACGTGGAACTTGCAGAGGGTTCACGATCAAGGAGGTGGTCGTCTCCGTGACGGTGCATCTGTTCGAATGCCTCGCCCCATCCGGCCCTCGGCCGTGACGTCGAGCGGATGACAAGTTGCCCCTGTTGCACTTCCAGATCGACGGCTCCGTGCAAGTGGCATTGTTCGATCACCGCCTTGGGTATTCTGATCCCCTTGGAGTTTCCAATCCGTACGACGCGTGCTTTCATGTGTGCTCTCCTCAGACTCAGGCATGCCCTTGACCAATGTAATTACATTGTGAGTCCACCTGCTGTCAAGAGCGCAATGTCCTGTTTGTTCACTCTTGTTAGCGGTGCGAGGCTCGATCGCGCCAGATCTTCCACCCGCACGTCACTGCAGAAAATGAGCTTTCAGGGCAGTTCAAAGGGGTCGGGAGTCTTTTCTCGCCGCACGACCCCGACATCATCGCCCAAGAGATCGTTGACGTCGTCGGGGAAAGCTCTGACCCCCTTTGCTGCAGAATAGATGGGTCGCCTGGTTCAAGAAGGTGTCCAGAAATTACGTGGGGCGGTACAGTTTCGGTGATTGCGAGACTGTGCCTCATTGCGTGAGCCTCTTTTTGATCAAAGACAGGTTCGCAGGGGTCGATCGCACACGTATCTTGAGTCCCTCGGCAGTATATTCTTCGGACAAGATACGCATCCGAGCTCTGATCTCTCCCATGACCTCTTGAGCAGTAAACGGAAGACAGAATTCCTCGTCGATCATCTCGCGCTCAAAGTACGTCATCATGCGCTCGCGTAACGCGGTCACGTCTTCCTTGCTTCTCGTAGAAAGCAAAACGGCGTCGGGACATTCCGCCTTCAGTGACGCGAGCTCTTCCGGTCCGAGGCGATCTTGTTTATTGAACACCAGGAGACTGGGAACACCCGCGGCTCCAACTTCGGCTAACACCTTCCGTGTGACTTCGAGCTGGGATCGAAAGGACGGGTCTGAGGCATCGACGACAATCAGCAACAGCGAGGCACTGGCCGCTTCATCAAGCGTCGACTTAAACGAAGCCACCAGGTCATGCGGGAGCTTTTTGATAAATCCAACCGTATCGGTCATGAGCACCTTCGGCCGCGTTTCAGGATACAGTGGCCGGATGGTGGTATCGAGTGTGGCAAACAGCTTGTCGGCCACGAGCACATCGATTCCAGTCATGGCACGCATCAGCGATGATTTGCCGGCATTGGTATAACCGACGAGCGCGACCGTCAATTCGTTTTCCCGTCTTGCGCGGCGCGTTTGTTGCTCGTCCCCAATGGACGCCAATTCGGCTCTGAGTTCTTTCATGCGATCGCGAATTCTGCGCTTATCGAGCTCTAGACCCGTCTCGCCTGCCCCTTTGCCTCTGCTCCCCCCGCTTTGCCGCTCTCTGCCGCCACCGGTGTCACGCAAACGTGGCGCAAGATAATTGAGTCTCGCGATCTCCACCTGGAGGCGGGCCGCTCGCGTACGAGCGTGTCGACTAAAAATCTCAATGATGACACCGGTACGATCGAGCACAGGAACTCCGACGGCACTTTCAAGATGTGTCAATTGTGACGGCGAAAGATCACAGTCCACGATGACGATCTGCGCCTGTGTGACAGGAGTGGGTGAGACCTCGATCGTTTCTGCCGATTCGCCTTCCTCTGATGCATCCGCAGCGTCCGATGCCGCCGCCTCGCGCTTCAACGCCGCTGTGTTCGTCGTTCTTTCAAACGAAGCCGCTACTTTTCCAGTACCACCGGTCCACAGCGCCAATTCGGCGAGTTTTCCCTTACCCAGGACCGTCGCGAATTTGTCGGAACTACGTTTTTGTCTGACTTGGCCGACGACAGTGTACCCGAGGGTTTTCACAAGACGTGTGAGCTCTTGAAGCGAACTTTCCAGTTCCTCCCCGGTCACACGGGGGGTGTGGATCGCTACAAGAACGGCATGAGGTTGTGAAGGCTTCGACATCGCGTGCTTTTCCTTGACCACAATTCTGTGAGGGTAGTGGATATTTATATCACACCCACCAACAATCAGCGGGTCATACAGGCAGCATCCCATCACATTTTGGTGGAAACCCCGCGCCACTGGGCCGACCGCGAACAGAGTTCGATGAAGGGAATAAGGTGAAAGGGAATACGGTGTCAGCAACCATAAAATCCCAAAATGAATCCTCGCTTCCCACCCGCTGGCTTCGGGTTAGATCTTCTCCCGAAGGCGCGTCCCCGCGAAACCGGGCGATCGGTTGATTCTTGTCGATATGGTCGGCGTGCTGGTCTCGGAATTCCAACTCACAGAGCCGGATGCGTTCGTCGCGGCGCTCAAGCAGTCGATCGACGCCATCGAAGCGCAGGAGCCGTGAGAGAAGGGGCTCTGACTGCGGCTGGCCTCCGTACGCAGGAGGTCGTGTGGATCGGTCCGTCATTGACAAGGCCGTGATCCGCGACGAGAATCACGGCAGCCATGTCGAGCAAGCCGATTGAGATCAGGATCAGCCAGCCCGTTCGGGCCGCGGTCGAGGACGACGAACCGACCTTTCCCCCCTACGAGGGCCCGCCCGTTCTGTCGTTCGGCTTTCGGCCGTTCTTTCTTTCGGCGGCGCTGTTTGCCGGTATCGCCGTCCCACTCTGGGTGCTGCTGTTTGCTCGCGCGAGCGGGGCGGGCTTTCTGTATCCTCCGCGCGAATGGCACGTCCACGAGATGCTCTTCGGCTTTCTGCCCGCGGTGATGACCGGCTTTCTGCT